>NZ_RAWP01000057.1:0-61188 GCF_003668935.1 Corallococcus sp. AB032C
GTCCGGTGGGCGTCCCGCTGGGCGAGCGCCGCGCCGATGAAGCCGGAGAACAGGGGGTGGGGGGCGAAGGGCTTGCTCTTGAACTCAGGGTGGAACTGGCAGCCCACGAAGTACGGGTGGTCCGCGAGCTCAATCATCTCCACCAGGTTCAGCTCCGGGTTGTGGCCGGAGATGACGAGCCCGGCCTCCTGGAGGCGGCCGCGGTAGGAGTTGTTGACCTCGTAGCGGTGGCGGTGGCGCTCCTGGATGGACTCCTGGGCGTAGAGCTTGTGCGCGACGCTGCCGGGCTTGAGCGCGCAGGCGTAGCTGCCCAGGCGCATGGTGCCGCCCTTGTCCTGCACCTTCACCTGGCTCTCCATGAGCGTCACCACGGGGTTCGCGGTGTGCTCGTCGAACTCCAGGCTGTTGGCGCCCTTCAAGCCCAGCACGGTGCGGCTGAACTCCACCACGGCCATCTGGAGGCCCAGGCAGATGCCGAAGAAGGGAATCTTGTTCTCACGCGCGTAGCGGACCGCGGCGATCTTCCCTTCGGTGCCGCGCACGCCGAAGCCGCCGGGCACGAGCACCGCGTCCACGCCCTCGAGCGTCTTCTCCGGCCCTTGAGCCTCCACGTCCTGGCTGTCCACGAAGCGCAGCTTCACGCGCACGTCGTTGGCGATGCCGCCGTGGAGCAGGGACTCGTTGAGGCTCTTGTAGCTCTCCGTGAGGTTCACGTACTTGCCCACGATGCCGACGGTGACTTCACCGCGCGCGGGCTCGTAGATTTTCCGGACGATGGTCTCCCACTTCTCCAGGTGGGGGGCGCGGCCCCAGATGTTGAGCACCTCCGCCAGCCGCTCATCCAGGCCCTGGCGGTGCAGCTCCAGGGGCAGCTCGTAGATGCTGCGCACGTCCGGGGACGTGAACACGTTGCCGTTGTCCACGTTGCAGAACATGGCGATCTTGTCCTTCAGCTCGCGCGAAATCTCCCGGTCCGTGCGGCACAGGAGGAAGTCCGGCTGGATGCCGATTTCGCGCAGCTTCATCACCGAGTGCTGCGTGGGCTTGGTCTTCACCTCACCCGCGGCGCCGATGTACGGCAGCAGCGTCAGGTGGATGTAGACGGCGTTCTGGCTGCCCACGTCGTAGCGCATCTGGCGGATGGCCTCGAGGAAGGGCAGGGACTCGATGTCGCCCACCGTTCCGCCGACCTCCACGATGACGACGTCCACGTCCTGGGCGGCCTGGCGGATGCTGGCCTTGATCTCATCCGTGATGTGCGGAATCACCTGGACGGTCTTGCCCAGGTACTCGCCACGGCGTTCCTTGGTGATGACCGCGTTGTAGATGCGGCCGGAGGTGAAGTTGTTGAGGCGGCTCATCCGGGCGTGGGTGAACCGCTCGTAGTGGCCCAGGTCCATGTCGGTCTCGCCACCGTCCTCGGTGACGAACACTTCGCCGTGCTGGAAGGGGCTCATCGTGCCCGGATCCACGTTGATGTAGGGATCCAGCTTGATGAGCGTGATGTCCAGCCCGCGGTTCTCGAGGAGGGCGCCAATGGATGCGGAGGCCAGTCCCTTCCCCAGCGAGCTGACCACGCCGCCCGTCACGAAGATGAACTTGGTTTTCTTGGAGCGCATGTCCCTTCCTGCCAAGAGGGCCAGGGGGCGTCAAATATTCTCTGACGCACGGACGGCCGGCTGGCCCCGACCCGCGAGGTCAGCCCTTCACTGCGCGTCCCAACCCCCCGGACGGGCCACGGCGAACTGCTGGGCGGTGGGCTGGCCGACGCGGAACTGGCGCAGGTCGCACCCCCGGCAACTCCAGCCTTCCCAGCCTTTCTTCACGACCTGGTGCAGGCAGGCGTCGTAGTTGGGACAAAAAAGATTGCGCTGGTCATCCACCGTCTCCTCGTCACGGAGGGCAGAGGGCAGCGGGATGGGACATGGCGTGATGGACACGGAAGTTCTCCGGCAGGCGACCCCTACGGTCGTGGATGGCACTTCCCCCCGGCGGCCACGAACCGGTGGGTGGACAGGACATTCCCGGTAGGGAGGGGGACGAAAAAAGTCGCCCCCGCCGGCAAGGACGGGGGCGACTCGTTACCGCAGGCGTCACTTCCGCCGGGGACAACCCGCGTTAGCAGGCCACCGCGACGGAGGTGGACGCCTTGATCTTGCTGTCGTTCAAGGCATCACCTCCTTTCTTGCGGCAGCAGAGATAATGCGCGCGCCCATTTCTCGCCATGGAGATGGCGGGGTGGGAGGAGGTCGTCCGGGGAACGAGCTTTCAGGCGGCGACGACCTGACGCTCCACGAGGCGGCGGTACAAGCCGTCCTGCGTCATGAGGGTGGAGTGGGTGCCGCTCTGCACCACGCGGCCGTGCTCCATCACCAGCACGCGCTGGGCGTTGGCCACGGTGGACAGGCGGTGGGCGATG
Source organism: Corallococcus sp. AB032C (assembly GCF_003668935.1). Lineage (NCBI taxonomy): Bacteria > Pseudomonadati > Myxococcota > Myxococcia > Myxococcales > Myxococcaceae > Corallococcus > Corallococcus sp. AB032C. The sequence goes on from NZ_RAWP01000057.1 coordinate 2,420, forward strand.
ATGAGCGTGGTGCGGCCCTGCATCAGCCGGTCCAGGGCGTCCTTCACCAGGTGCTCGCTCTCCGAGTCCAGGGCGGACGTGGCCTCGTCCAGGATGAGGATGCGCGGGTCCTTGAGCACGGCCCGCGCGATGGCCACGCGCTGCTTCTGGCCGCCGGACAGCTGCACGCCGCGCTCGCCCACCTCCGTGCGGTAGCCGTCCGGGAAGCGCTGGATGAAGTCGTGCGCGTTCGCGGCGCGGGCGGCGGCCTCCACCTCCGCGTCGGTGGCGTCCGGGCGGCCGTAGCGGATGTTGTCCGCGATGGAGCAGGAGAAGAGCAGGGGTTCCTGGGCGACCATGCCCACGTGGCGCCGCAGCCAGCTGGGGTCCAGGGACTTCAGCGGGCGGCCGTCCAGGAGCAGCTGGCCCTGGAGCGGATCATAGAAGCGGGACAGGAGGGCGGCGAGGGTGGACTTGCCGGCGCCAGAGGAGCCCACCACGGCGACGACCTCGCCCGCGTTGACGGTGAGGTCGATGCCCTGGAGCACCGGCACGTCCGGGCGCGTGGGGTAGGCGAAGTGCACGTCCCGCAGCTCCACGCGGCCTTCGACAGTGGCGGGGCGCTCGCCCTCGTTGGCGGGGATGGCGGGCGCGCGGTCCATCAGCTCGAAGACGCGCTCGGCGGCGCCGGAGGCGCGCATGAAGTCCGCCCAGAGGTCCGCCAGGGAGCCCAGGGAGACGGCCACGAGCATCGTGTAGATGAGGAACGAGGTGAGGGCGCCCACGGAGAGCTCGCCGTCCACCACCAGCCGGCCGCCGTACCAGAACACCACCACCGCGGCGATGTAGCCCGCGCTGGACGCGCCGCCCATGAAGGCGGCGGACTGACGCGCGCGGTTGCGGGCGACCTCGTAGGCGTTGCGCACGGTGTTGCCGTAGCGAGCGACCTCCGAGGGTTCCGCCGCGAAGGAGCGCACGGTGCGCATGCCGGACAGGCTCTCCTCGGCGACCTCGCTGGCCTTGGCGAGCGCGTCCTGCACGTTGCGCGACAGCCCGCGCACGCGGCGGCCGTAGACCATGCCGCCCACGGCGACGACGGGCACGATGGCGAGCATGAGGAAGGTGAGCGAGGGCGAGGTGTAGAAGAGCAGCACGATGCCGCCCAGGGCCTGCACGGCGTTGCGCAGCCCCTGGGAGATGTTCGCGCTCACCGTGTTCTGGAGCACGGTGGTGTCGGAGGCGAGCCGGCTGGTGAGCTCTCCGGTGCGGTGCGTGTCGAAGAAGGCCACCTCCTGGTCCATGAGGCGCCGGAAGAAGTCATGGCGCAGGCGCATGACCACGCGCTCGCCGGCGTTGGTGAAGAGGTAGAAGCGCAGGGCGGTGGCCACGCCCTGGACCAGGAAGACGGCCAGCATGACGAGCGCGGCCCTGTCGATGAGGCCGCGGTTCTTCGCGTTGAGGGCCTCGTCGATGAGGATGCGGACGCCCTGGGGGTAGACCAGGCTGGCGGCGCTGCTGATGAACAGGAAGAGGGTGGCGACCAGCAGCGTGCTCCGCTCAGGGCGGGCGAGCGCCAGCAGGCGGCGCCCGGTGACCCCGGAGGAGTGGCGAGGTGTCGAAGCGGTAACGGAGGGAGGCACCGGCGGAGCCTACCGGACTGTCGGGGGACGTGCAGCCCGGACGGTGTCCGCAGGGCCGGGATGCAGGCGGGTGGCCTGGGTGGTATTCCAAGGCACGTTCCACGCGAGGAGGGGCCATGGAGAAGCGCGTCTTTGGCAACACCGGGGTGGCGGTGCCCGTCATCGGACAGGGCACCTGGCAGATGGAGGACGACAACGCGGAGGCCGCCGTCCGGGCCCTGCGCGCCGGGCTGGACCTGGGGCTCACGCACCTGGACACCGCGGAGCTCTACGGGCAGGGGCGGGTGGAGGAGGCGCTGGTATCGAAGGCCATCGAGGGCCGGCGCGAGGAGGTGTACCTCGTCTCCAAGGTGATGCCGTCCAACGCGACGCGGAGGGGCACGGTGGCCGCCTGCGAGCGCAGCCTGAAGCGCCTGGGCACGGACCACCTGGACTGCTACCTGTTGCACTGGCCCGGTTCGCACCCGCTGGAGGGCACGGTGGAGGCCTTCGAGGAGCTGGTGGCGGCCGGGAAGATCCGCTCCTGGGGTGTGAGCAACTTCGGGGTGGAGGAGCTGGAGGAGGTGCTGGCGCTCGCGGGCAAGGGGCGCATCGCGTGCAACCAGGTGCTGTATCACCTGGAGGAGCGCGCCATCGAGCACGCGGTCATCCCGTGGTGCGAGGCGCAGGGCGTGGCGGTGGTGGCCTACAGCCCCTTCGGCAACGGGCAGTTCCCGTCACCCACCAGCGCGGGCGGCAAGGTGCTGGCGTCCATCGCGAAGGCGCACGGCGTGACGCCCTTCCAGGTGGCGCTCCAGTTCCTGGTGCGGCGGCCGTCGGTGTTCGCCATCCCCAAGGCGAGCAACGCGGCGCACGTGCGAGACAACGCGAGCGCCGCTTCGCTGAAGCTCACGGAGGACGAGCTCCAGCGCATCGACGCGGCCTTCCCGAAGGGTGACGAGCCGGACGAGCTGCCCGTCATCTGACGGCAGCGTGCTCGCGCATCACGGCTTCCACGCGGGCCACGTCCTCCGGCACGTCCACCGCCACGGTGCGCCAGGACACGCTGGCGCAGCGGATGCGCAGGCCGTGCTCCAGGGCGCGCAGCTGCTCCAGCTTCTCCGCCTCCTCCAGTGGGGTGGGGCTGAGCTCAGCGAGCTGGAGCAGCGTGTCCCGCCGGTAGCCATAGAGGCCCAGGTGGGCCCAGCGGCGCACGGGTGTGCCGGGCTCGCGGGCGTGCGGCACCGTGGCGCGGCTGAAGTAGAGCGCGTCGCCGTTGAGGGCGAGCACGGCCTTCACCACGTTGGGGTTGTCCACCTCCTCCGCCTCCAGGGGACGCACCAGCGTGGCCATGTTCACGGCTTCGTCCTGGAAGAGCTCCGCGAGCACCTTGAGGGCGGCGGGGTCCACGAGCGGCTCATCTCCCTGCACGTTCACCCACACCTCCACGTCCGGACGGGCGCGGGCGACCTCCGCGATGCGGTCCGTGCCGGTGGGGCAGGTGGGGCTGGTCATCACCGCCTTGCCGCCGAAGGACTCCACGACGTCGCGGATCCGCGTGTCGTCGGTGGCCACCCACACCTCGTCGAAGGCGCTGGCTTCCTGACACCGGCGCCAGACGTGTTCGATCATCGGACGGCCGGCGATGAGGGCGAGCGGCTTGCCAGGGAAGCGGGTGCTGGCATGGCGGGCGGGGATGACGGCCACGGTGTAGGAGGCGGGCATGGGCGGCATCTATCAGATTCAGGACGTCCCGCCGCGCTCGGGGAGGGGCTGACTGGCGCCCACCACTGGCCAGAACTGGCGCCATGCCTAGCTTCCGGGGCGACATGAAGAAGGTCATCCACATCGTTGGCGCGCGTCCCAATTTCATGAAGGTGGCACCCATTCACCGGGCCATCTCCGCGCGTACGTCCCTGCGGCAGCTCGTCATCCACACCGGCCAGCACTACGACGCGAAGATGAGTGACGTCTTCTTCGCGGACCTGGGCTTGCCTCCGCCTGAAATCCATCTGGGCATCGGCTCTGGCAGCCATGCCGAGCAGACGGCGAAGATGATGGTGGAGATGGAGAAGGTCTTCCTCCAGGAGAAGCCGGACCTGGTCTCCGTGGTGGGCGACGTGAACAGCACCATCGCCGCCGCGCTCGTCACGTCCAAGCTGGCGATTCCGCTGTCCCACGTGGAAGCGGGCCTGCGCAGCTTCGAGCGGCACCAGCCGGAGGAGATCAACCGCGTCGTCACGGACCGGCTCTCCGACCTGCTGCTGACGCCGTCGCGCGACGCGGACGCGAACCTCTTGAAGGAGGGCATCGACCCGAAGCACATCCACCTGGTGGGCAACGTGATGATCGACTCGCTCCTGTCGTCCAAGGAGAAGGCCGACCAGCTGCCCACGCTGAAGAACCTGGGCCTGACGCCGAAGGGCTACGTGGTGGCGACGCTGCACCGGCCGTCCAACGTGGACAACCCGAAGCTGCTGGCGGGCCTGCTGGGCGTGCTGATGGACGTGGCGAAGGAGCTGCCCGTCGTGTTCCCGGTGCACCCGCGCACGCGGAAGATGATCTCGGAGCAGGGGCTGGCTTCGAAGCTGGAGCAGACGCCGGGGCTCAAGCTGGTGGACCCCATGGGCTACCTGGAGTTCCTGTCCGTCACGTCGCAGGCGAAGCTGGTGATGACGGACTCGGGCGGCCTGCAGGAGGAGACCACCGCGCTGAACGTGCCGTGCCTCACCATGCGCGAGCAGACCGAGCGCCCCATCACCGTGGAGGTCGGCTCCAACGAGGTGGTGGGCACCGACCCCGCGCGCATCCGCGAGGCCGCGAACCGCGTGCTGTCCGGCGACTTCAAGAAGGGCCGCGTGCCCGAGCTGTGGGACGGCCGCACGGGCGAGCGCATCGCGGACCTGTACTCGCGCTTCCTGGGCGTGGAGACCAAGCGCGCCTTCGGGTGAGCTGACGCGTTCGTGAAGCAATCAGGCCGCCGGGTGCTCGCGTCTTCGTGCGCGGGGGCCGGGCGGCCTTCGTGTTTCAAAGCGTGGTAGAGCGTCGGGTCCGCCATGCGTGAAGACTCCGAGAGCGCTCCGGCCGTGCCCGACGGCTACGTCGACATCCCGTTCGTCGTGGAGCCGAACTACGCGGGGTGGCGGTTGGACCGGTACCTCTGCGAGAAGATCCGCCGCATGGACCTGGAGCGCGTGCGGGGCATCATCCTGCGTGGCGTCCTGTGTGACGAGTACCGGCTCAAGCCCTCCACGCCCGTGTATCCGGGGCTCACCTTCCGCATTCGCCGCCCCGCGAGCCAGGAACCCGTGACGCCCACGGAGCTGCCCGTCGTCTTCTCAGATGACTGGCTGCTGGTGTTGGACAAGCCGGCGGGGCTGCCCATCCACCCCACCGCGCGCTACCACAAGGGCACGCTGGTGACGCTCCTGCGCGAGCGCTTCGGTGAGCGCTTCGCGGAGCCCGCGCACCGGCTGGATCGCGAGACGAGCGGGCTGGTGGTGTGTGGCCGCACCACCGAGTCCTGCCGTGTGCTGGGTGGACTGTTCCTGTCGCGCGATGTGCACAAGGAGTACCTGGCGCTGTGTGAGGGCCAGCCTTCCGAGGACACCTTCGTCGTGGATGCGCCCATCGCGGAGGGCACGGATCTGATCCGCATCGCCGTGCGCATCGACCCGGTGGTGGGCAAGCCCAGTCGTACGCGCTTCCAGGTGCTTCAGCGCTTCACTCATGGCGGCGCGCCGTTCGCGCTGCTGCGCTGCTTTCCGGAGACGGGACGGCAGCATCAGATTCGCATCCACCTGCGCGAGGCGGGTTTTCCCCTGGTGGGCGACAAGATGTACGGGCCGGATCCGGGTTACTTCGACCGGTTCAGCAAGCACTCGCTGGAGCCGGAGGCGTGGGCCCGGCTGCGGTTGCCGCGCCATGCGCTCCATGCGGAGCGCATCACGTTCCCGCACCCGGGCACCGGGGAGTCCGTCACCTTCGCGTCGCCGCTTCCCGACGACTTGAAGGACTTCATCGCCGGGAGTTGATCGGCCCGGCCAGTTCACGCAGGAACGACGCGACCACCTCCGCCAGGCGCTCGGGTTGGTCATACGGGAGGCCGTGGCCGGCGTCCGGTATCTGTTCGATTCGCAGGCGTGGGTTGAGGCTCCGCAGCTCCGTTGCCATCTCGAGCGTGACGACGGGGCTGCTGTCCCCGATGACGAGGAGGATCGGGACGTCAATCGCGCTCATCACGTCGCGGTACTCGGGGTTGGGCGGCGTGAGGACGTCGAAGGCTTCCAGGTGGGTCTTCAGTCTCGCCTCGGCGAGATGCTCGATGAGCTCAGGCGAACGATGTGGCTGCCGGGCTCGGGCCTGTGCAACGAGCTCAGGTTTGCTGAAGCCGAGGGTCCGGCGGTGTTGTTCGGCGACGTCGCTGGCGTGCACCTCGCGTTGGCGCTCGGGGCTCAAGAACGTCGGGTCGACCAGGATGACGCCGCGGAGGCCCGCCGTCCCTCGACTTGCGACCACCGCGGCGGTCATGCCGCCCATCGAGTGGCCCAGCAGCACCGGACGCGAGAGCTCCAGGCCTTGGATGAGCCCCGCGACGTCGTCCGCGTGATCGTCGTACCGGTAGCCGTGGTGCGGCGTGCTCGAATCGCCATGCCCTCGGGCGTCGGGCATGACGACGTCGAATTCACCTTCGAGCACGCGCGCCACGGGAGTCCAGCAGGCGCCGCTCCCAATCAATCCATGGAGCAGGACGACGGGAGGTTTGGCGCCTCCCGTCCGGAGGTAGTGGAGGTCGATGCCGTTCGTTTCACAGACTCCACTCGCCCAGGTCGTCATGGGGCTCAGTGAACTTCAATCAGCCTGCCTTGCGGAGATTCTTCGCTCCGGGTACCACGCGCAACAGTTGCTCGGGCATCCGGTCCACGACCTGCTCCGTGAAGCGGGCGAAGATACGGAAGAGTACCGGCAACAGCACCAGCGTCAGCGCGCAGGCGGAGATGGTTCCGGACACGATGACGATGGCCAGGGGCTTCTGCATCTCCGACCCGATGCCGTTGCTCAAGCACGCCGGCACCAGGCCCAGGGCCGCCAGCGCTGCCGTCATCAACACAGGGCGCAGACGTTCGCGGCTGCCGTGGAGGATGGCGTCATCCAGTGACTCTCCGGCCTCTCTCCGCTCCGCGATGGCGCTCATCACCAACACTCCGTTGAGCGACGCCTGTCCGATGAGCGCGATGAAGCCCACCGCCGCCGCCACGCTCAGGGGCATGCCCGCCCAGTACAGACCGAACACGCCTCCCATCAGCGCGAAGGGCACGTTGAGCAGCGTCACCACCGCGCGGCCGAAGGAGTTGAACGCCTTGAAGAGCAGCAGCAGCGTGAGCACCAGCGCCACCGGCAGCACGGTGAGGAGCCGGTCCATCGCGCGCTCCTTGCTTTCGAACTCGCCGCCCCATTCGACGCTCATTCCCACGGGGGGCGGGGCTTCCTTCTGGAGCAGCGCCTGTGCGTCCTTCACGAAGGAGCCCAGGTCCCGGCCTCGCACGTTCATGCGCACGCCGATGTAACGCCGGCCGTTCTCGCGGTTGATGGAGGCCCGGCCGAAGCCGGTCTTCACCTTGGCCAGCTCGTTCAGCGGCACCAGCACGCCTCCCTCCACGGGCACCCGCAGGTGGGAGATCTTCTCCACGTCGTCCCGGCTGGACATGGGCAGGCGCATCACCACGTCGAAGCGGCGCTCGCCCTCCCAGAACTCGCTGAGCGGCCGGCCGCCCACCGCCGTCTGGAAGACGTGCTGGAAGTCGCCCAGCGACATGCCGTGGCGGGCCAGCGCTACCCGGTCCGGGGTCACCTGGATGCTGGGCACCTCACCGCTCTTCACGATGCCCAGGTCCGCGACGCCGTCCACCTTCGACAGCGTGCGCTTCACCTTCTGCGAATACTCCTGGAGCACCTGGAGGTCGTCGCCGAAGAGCTTCACCGCGAGCTGGCCCTGCTGGCCGCTGATGCTCTCGTTCACGTTGTCGCCGATGGGCTGGCTGAAGCTCACCTCCATGCCCGGGACCTCCGACACGGAGCGCTGGAGGACCTCCAGCACGTCGTCCAGTTTGGGTGTGCTCTTGGGCCACTCGGCGGGTGGCTTGAGCTTCACGAAGAACTCCAGGTTGTTGGTGAGCTTCGCGTCGGTGCCGTCCTCCGGGCGGCCGAGTTGACTGAGCACTCCGTCCACCTGCGGCGCCGCGCGCAGCAGGCCTTCGATTCGCGGCACCAGCTTGCGGCCCTCCGACAGGGAGATGTTCGAGGGCATCGTGAAGGTCAGGTAGAGGCTGCCTTCATTGAGCGCCGGGAGGAACTCGCTGCCCATGCGCGGGACGAGCGCTCCAGCGAAGAGCAGGCCCGCCGTGCACACCGCGACCACGGTGCCCGGGTGCTTGAGGCTCCAGGTCAGCACGGGGCCGTAGGCCTTGTCCGCGGCTCGCAGCACCGGTGATTCCCTGTGCTTCACCGGCTTGCGGTAGACGAACGACGCCAGCACCGGGATGAGCGTGACGGAGAAGACGAGCGCGCCCAACAGCGCAGCCACCACCGTGTTCGCCATGGGCGCGAAGATGCGGCCCTCCACCCGCTGCAACATGAAGATGGGCAGGTACGCCGCGATGATGATGAGCAGTGAGAACACCGTGGGGCGCACCACCGCCTTCGTCGCGCGCTGGATGCGTTCGAGCGGGGTTTCCCCCTCGTACTGGTGGCCGGACATGCGCGCCAGGATGCTCTCGATGATGACCACGCCTCCGTCCACGATGACGCCGAAGTCCACCGCGCCCATGGACAGGAGGTTCGCCGACATGCCGCGCATCTTCAGGTAGATGAACGACGCCAGCAGCGAGAGGGGAATCAGGACGCCCACGACGATGGCGGCCCGCAGGTCCAGCAGGAAGATGAAGAGGACCAGCGTGACGAGCAGCGCGCCCTCCAGGAGGTTGTGGCCCACCGTGCGCAACGTCGTGTTCACCAGGTCCGTGCGGTCGTAGAACGGATCAATGTGCGCGTCGTCCGTCTGGAGGCGGCCGTTCACCGCGGTCACCGCGTCACGCACGCGGGAGAGCACCACGGAGGGGTTCTCTCCCCGGCGCATCAGCACGATGCCCTGCACCACGTCACCGTCGCCGTCGCGGCTGACCACGCCCTGGCGGGGAGACCAGCCCTCGTTCACGTCCGCCACGTCCTTGAGGAACACGGGCGTGCCTTCGTGCGTGGCCACCCGCACGTCGCGGATGTCTTCCAGCGAGCGGAAGAGGCCCTCGCTGCGGATGACGAACTGTTCGGAGCCTCGCTCCAGCACGCCGCCGCTCGCGTTCTCCGAGCCGTCCTTCAGCGCGTCCTCCACGTCATCCAGCGTGAGGCCGAACGCCGCGAGCTTCACGGGATCCGGCTGGATGTGGATCTCCTTGAGGAGGCCTCCGTAGCTGACGACGTCCGCGACGCCGTCCACTCGCAAGAGGCCCGGCCGCACCACCCAGTCCTGGAGGGTGCGCAGCTTCATCGGGTCGCCCTTCGCGCCCTTGAGCGTGTAGCGGTAGATCTCTCCGATGGGCGTGGCCAGCGGGCCCAGGGAGGGCGTGAGGCCCTCCGGCAGCTCCGCGTCACGCAGGCGCTCCAGCACCTGGGCTCGGGCGAAGAGCACGTCGGTGTTGTCGTTGAAGCTCAGCGTCACGAACGACAAGCCGAACATGGAGAGGTTGCGCAGGCGCGTCAGGCCCGGGATTCCGTTGAGGGCGCGCTCCAGCGGGAGGCCAATCTGTCGCTCCACCTCTTCGGACGGCTGGCCCGGGTAGAGCGTGATGACGTTGACCTGGGTGTCGGTGGGGTCCGGGAAGGCTTCCACGGTGAGGTCGGTGAAGCAGAACCAGCCCCAGATGGCGGTGAGCAGCGTGAGGAACACCACCGCCGCGCGGTTCTTCAGACTGAAGTCGACGAGCTTTTCGAACATGGGCGTCTTTCGTTCCGTCGTGGGGACTTCAGTCCGCCAGTTCGATCTGGTTCTCCAGCAGCAGCGCGCCCCGGGCGACGAACCGGTCTCCGGAGGCGAGGCCTCCGCGCAGCTCCACCTCTCCGTCGCGGCGGCGGCCCGGCGTCACGGCGACCCGCTCCAGGCGGTTCGAGTCACGGGCGACGAAGACCACCGAGCGCGCTCCGTCCGTCACCACCGCGCTGTCCGGGACCCGCACGCGCTTGACGCCTTCGGGCGGCGTGGGCGTCACCTCCACGAAGGCGTTGGGGCGGAAGCGGCGGTCGTTGTTGGGGACTCGCACGCGCACCTCCACGGTGCGGCGCAGCGGATCCACCACCTCGGCGACGCGGTCCACCTTGCCGGCACGGACGATGCCGTCTCTCGTGGTGACCGTGACGTCCTGGCCGGGGGACATGTCCATCGCGTCCGCCTCCTGGAGATCCGCGACCACCATCACCTGATCCAGGTCCGACAGACGCACGAGCGGCTTGTCGCGGTCCGGCGTCACCTCCTGGCTGGCGACCATGTCCAGGTCCACCACCGTGCCGGAGCGCGGCGCCGTCACCCAGAAGAGGTTCTCGCCTCGGGAGGACACGCGGAGGCTGCCTTGCTTGGCTTTGGCGGCCTCCAGGGAGAGTTCGGCCTGGCGAAGCTCCGTCTGCGCGGCGAGCAGCTCCTTCTCCGGGGCGGCTCGCAGGGCCACCAGCTCCTTGAGGCGGTCCGCGTTGCGGCGCTTCTCCGCGAGCTCGGCTTCGGCTCCGCGCTGTTCGCGCACGAGCTCCGCGTAGGCCCCGGAGCGCACGCTGAAGAGGTCGTCACCCTGCTTCACTCGGTCGCCGGGACGCACGCGGACCTCTTCCACTCGGCCCGCGAGCGGGGCTCCCACGGAGGCGGTGCGTGCCTCGTCGAACTGCACCCGTGCGGGGGAGGGGAGCGGCGTGAGGGCGCTGCCCTCGGTGGCCACGGCGAGCTGCACGTAGTGCCACTGTGGCGCGCCGTCTGGCAGGTGCACCGTTTCGCCCTTCACGGTGGGGCCGCTGATGGCGGTCTCGCTGTCCGCGATGGAGTCGGTGGGGGCCAGCACGTAGAGCAGCACACCGGTGCCCAGCAGGCCCGCTCCCGCGAAGGCCATCCAGACCGGGGCTCGGCGCGAAGAGGTGGTGGTGGACGTCGGGGCGGCGGAGGTGTCGGGGGTGTTCATGGGGGCTTTCGGAAAGAGAGAAGATCAGGAGCGGGGGTTGATCAGCGCGTCCGGTGCGCGGGGGCCGACGGCGCTGGCACGAGCGATGGCGATGGTGAGGCGGTAGGCGGTCTGATCCAGGTCGGCCGCGTGCAGCACCAGCTCGCCGTAGGTCCGGCGCGCGAGGAGCAGGTCCTGCAACGCCGCGCCTCCTGCCTTCACCGCCGCGTCCAGGCGCTGCACCACGCCTTCGGCCAGCGGCAGCGTCTGCGTGTGGAGCTTCTGCCGGCGCTCCTGCACCGCTCGCAGCTGCTGGTTCAGGACATCCGTCTCCCGCGAGGCCTGGGCCGTGAGCAGCTCTCGCGCGGTCCTCGCGGACTGGGCGCTCGCGCTGGCGGCGTGCGCGTCCGCCTGTCCGTGGTCGAAGAGGGGGAGCGGAATCGACAGGCCCACGAAGAGGGAGTTCTTCTGGTTGCCGGAGATCATGAACTGGTCTCGCGTGTAGCCAGCTCGCACCGTCGGATCCGGAATCCAGCGGCGCTGCGCCAACGTCAGCGAAGACCGCGCGGAGTCCTCCTGCGCGCTGAGGGCCCGCAGGTCCGGCCTTGCTTCGATGGCGGCGGGGGCGGGCGCCTTGTCGAGCCTTGCCTGGAGGAAGGACATCGCCCGCTCGTGGTTTCCGAACGGCTCACACGGAACGCCCGCGAGCTGCGCGCAGGCGAGCAGCGCGTCCGTGAGCTTCACCCGCTCCTCTCCCAGCGACGTCTCCAACGACTGTGCCTCCAACGTGGAGCGGTCCACGTCCAGACCCGCGGCGTCGCCGTGCTGCTGCCTGGCGCGTTGCAGGTCCGTGAGCTTCAGCGCGTCGTCGGTGAGCTTCGTCAGCTCCGCGATGCGCACCTCCATGGTGGCCACGTCCGCTGCTCGCTCCAGCACGTCGTACGTGCGAGCCCTCAGCGCGGCGTGCACGTCCAGCGTGGTGGCGGACAGCGCCGCCTTCGCCGCGTCCTGACGTGGGCCGCGCTTGCCCAGCTCCACCAGCTCAGACAGGCCCACGACGTAGTTGGGCACGTCATCCAGGCGGCGCAGGCCCGGCGGGTTCGTGGCGCCGATGGGGATGGTGTTCATCGACACGTCCAGCTCCGGATTGGGCAGCAGGTGCGTGCGCTGATGATCCGCTCGCGACGCCGCGAGGCGGGCGCGGTCGTCCGCGAAGTCCGCGGAGTGCTCCCAGAGGAGCTCCGCCAGACCGTCGTCGTCCGGCAGGGTGGAGAGCAGCAGCGTGGCGGAGGAGGAGGGGTGCTGCTCGGCACCGGCGGTGAGGCCGAGCAGGGTGCCCAGGGCGATGAGTGCGGGGAGGGAACGGCGCAAGCGGCAGGCTCCGGTGAGAATCCGGAGGAGCCCCATCGCAAGCCGTGTGCCCGGCCTGGCCCCAGCAAATCCGCGCGGATGCGACGCCGCGCGACTTCAAAATCCTTTCAGCGCCCGCGACTTCAAAATCCTTTCATCGCGGGCACTGCAAATCGCTTCAGGTGTCACCCAGGCGCTTGAGGAAGGTCGGATAGGACAGCCCGAGCGCCTTCGCCGCCTCCATGCGCCGGCCGCCCAGCCGCTCCAGCACCCAGCGCACGTACGCCTGCTCCAGGTCCTCCATGGGCACGGGCTCCGTCACGCTGAAGGCTCCCGGCGCCACCGCGGCGGGCGCCTCCACCTTCACCGCGGCGCTCACGGAGGGCGTGCCGCCAAGCACCTCCAGCTCCAGCTCCGGTCCGGACTCCAGCACCAGCGCCCGCTCCAGGATGTTGCGCAGCTCGCGCACGTTGCCCGGGAACGCATACGCCGCGAGCCTCGCGCGGGCCTTCACGCCCAGGCTGACGTCGCGCCGGCCCAGCTCGCGGCCCAGGTCCGCGAGCATCCCTTCCGCCAGTGGGAGGATGTCCTCGCGCCGCTTTCGCAGCGGCGGGATGTCGATGCGGAACACGCCCAGGCGGAACCAGAGGTCCTCTCGGAAGTTGCCGCCCGACATCTGCTTGGGCAGGTCCCGGTTGGTGGCGGCCACGATGCGCGCGGTGCTCGTCTGCTCCGTGGTGCCGCCCAGCCGGCGGAACCTCCCCGAGTCCAGGAACGTCAGCAGCTTCGCCTGGAGCGGCAGCGGCAATTCGCCCACTTCATCCAGGAAGAGCACGCCGCCGTGGGCCACCTCCACCAGCCCGCGCCTCGCGGTGCGCGCGTCCGTGAAGGCGCCCTTCTCGTGGCCGAACAGCTCGCTCTCCACCGTCTGTTCGGGCAGGGCGGCGCAGTTGATGTGCACGAAGGGCGCGCCTCCGTCCTTCGACGCGAGCGCATGCAGGTGCCTCGCGAGCTGCTCCTTGCCCACGCCCGTCTCGCCCAGCAGCAGCACCGGGCTTCGCGGCGACGCGGCGATGCGCTCCAGCATCGCGAACACCCGCTGCATGGCGGCGGACGTGGGGGGCACCAGCCGGCGGCGGCTGGACAGCTCCGCCTCCGCCGTCTCCAACCGGTCCCTCAACCGGCTCGCGTCCACGGCCCGGCGCGCGCGCAGCACCAGGTCCGCCAGCTCCACGGGTTTGGCCAGGTAGTCCGCCGCGCCCGCTCGCACCGCGTCCACCGCGCTGGCGATGTCTCCGTGCGCCGTCACCATCACCACCGCCACGCCGGGCGCGTGCGCCTTCAGCTCCGGCAGGAACGTGAGCCCGTCTCCATCCGGCAGTCGGCGATCCAGCACCAACAGCACGGGCGTGGCCTTCGCCAACGACGCGCGGGCCTCGTGCAGCGAGTGCGCCACCGTGAGGCTGAAGCCCTCGCGCTGGAGCGCCACCGCCGCGATGGAGGAGAAGGCTCGGTCGTCATCCACCAAGAGGACGGGGAGGCTCATGGCCGGGGCACTCGGGGAAGGTGGAGGAGGAAGCGGCTGCCGTCGGGAAGGCGCTCGAAGGTGAGCTGTCCGCCCTGATGCTCCAGCGCCTGGCGCGTCATGGCCAGTCCCAGGCCGATGCCCTTGGGCTTGGAGGTGTGGAAGGGCTCGAAGAGGTGCTCCTCCACGCCCGGCGGTGGCCCGCCCCCGTTGTCCTCCACCGTCACCACCGCCGCGTCCGCGTCCAGGCGGGCGCGCACGCGCACCTGGGGCTCGGTCGCCTTGCCCAGGTCCTTGGCCGCGACCGTGGCCTCCATCGCGTTGCGCACCAGGTTGTCCAGCGCGGTGGTGAGGAGCAGCGGGTCGCACGACAGGGGCGCCGCGTCCAGGGGCACGTCCACGTCCACGCGCACTTCCCCCGCCTCCGGCAGCGAACGCAGGCCCTCCACCACGTCACGCACCAATTGGGACAGGTTCACGTCCACGCGGCGCACGACGGGCGGCTTGCCGAAGTTGAGCAGCGACGTGGCCAGGTGCGCCAGCCGGTCAATCTGGCCGTGCAGCGTGCGCACCACGAGCCCGCCCTCGCCCTCCGGGGAGACGAGGCCGGTGGCGGCCTTGAGGCCGTTGAGGGAGTTCTTCACCTCGTGCGCGATGAGGCTGGCGGCGCTGCCCAGCGCGGCCATCTTCTCCTGCTGCGCGGAGCGCGTCTCCACCTCGCGGAACAGGCCGTAGACGCGGCGCCAGTGGACGGTGAAGAGCACCAGCGTGCCCACCTGGAGCAGCGCCAGCACCAGCAGCTGCACGAGGAAGCGGTCGCGCAGGCCGGACAGGAGCGCGGTCTCGTCCGCGGCGAGCACCAGGTGCAGCCCCGTGCCGGGCACGGGCGTGGCGGTGAGGAAGGTCTCCGGCATCGCGTCCAGCGACGGGGGCCGGACGCCCTCGCGGATGAAGTCGCGCAGCTCACCGGACGCTCGCGACACGTTGGCCCACGAGGGTGGCGCGCTCGGCAGGAAGAGATCTCCCGAGGCGTTGAGGACGAGCAGCTCCAGGTCGTTGCTCAGGGGCCGTCCGCCCGGCAGCGCCGTCCCCGTGTCCAGCAGGCCCGCGAGCACCGCGGTCGTCTCGCCCGCGCGCACCACCGGCACCGCGACGACGAAGAGGGACGCGCCCGGCGCGATGGCGTCCACCACCGACGTCTGGCGCGCGAGCACCTGCTGGAACCAGGGGCGCGTGGCGAAGCCGTCCTGGGCTTGCGCCTCGTCGAGCGGCGGGTCGCTCCAGCGCAGCTTGCCCTGCGCATCCAACACCATCACGCCCGCGTGGAAGAGGCCGGCGCGGGGCGTGGTGAGGTCCTGGAGGTCCTCGGTGGGCAGCTCGCGCTTCACGTCCGGGCCCACGCCCTCGGACACGCGCAGGAGCTCCGTCTGGAGCAGCTTCAGGTGCAGGCCCAGCGCCTCCGCGTAGACGCGGGCCTCGCGCGTCATGCGGGACTGGAACTCCGCACGGGCCACGGCGACGTCACTTCGGTAGGAGAGCAGCGGTCCCGCGACGGCGACCGCGCCCAACAACACCAGGCCCGCGACGACGGAGCGGACGAACTGCCGCTCCGCCTGGGCGAGCCCGGGCCGACCCGAAGGCGCGGCTGACATCTCAGGCGCTGAGCTTGGTGGCACCCGCGCTCTGGGACAGCTTGTCGGTGAGGTACTGCCCGGAGAAGCACGCGGTGCAGTAGGTGCTCCGCGTCGGGTCGTCCACCGCGGTGCCCAGGCCCTCCAGCGACAGGTAGCCCAGGGAGTCCGCCGTCACGTACTTCGCGATTTCATCCGTGGTGTGGCTGGCCGCGATGAGCTCCGTGCGGCTGGGCGTGTCGATGCCGTAGTAGCAGGGCCACTGCGTGGGCGGCGACGAGATGCGCAGGTGCACCTCCACGGCGCCCGCGGCCTTGAGCATCTTCACGATCTTCCGGCTGGTGGTGCCGCGCACGATGGAGTCATCCACCACCACCACGCGCTTGCCCTTGAGCACCTGGCGCACGGCGGACAGCTTCAGCTTCACGCCGAAGTGGCGGATGGACTGCTGCGGCTCGATGAAGGTGCGGCCCACGTAGTGGCTGCGGATGAGGCCCACGTCGTAGGGGATGCCGCTCGCCTGCGAGAAGCCGATGGCCGCGGGCACGCCGGAATCCGGCACCGCGATGACCAGGTCCGCCTCCGCGGGCTGCTCGCGCGCCAGCTGCACGCCCAGGCGCTTGCGGACTTCGTAGACGCTGCTGCCGAAGAGCACCGAGTCCGGCTTGGCGAAGTAGACGTGCTCGAAGATGCAGCGGCCCAGCCGCGCAGCGGGCTTGAAGGGCATGCTGGTGCGCAGCACGCCGTTCTCGATGACGACCAGCTCGCCCGGCTCCAGCTCGCGGACGATCTCCGCTTCGATGAGATCCAGCGCCGTCGTCTCGCTGGCGAGCACGTACGCGCCTTCCTTCATCTTGCCCAGCACCAGCGGCCGGAAGCCGTTGGGGTCGCGCACCGCGATGAGCTTGTCCTCGGTGAGGAGCAGGATGCTGTACGCGCCCTCCACCCGGCGCAGCGCTTCCACGAGGCGGGCCTCGAAGGTGGGCTGCTTGGAGCGGGCGAGGAGGTGCATCACCACCTCCGTGTCCGCGTCCGACTGGAAGAGCGCGCCCTCCGACTCCAGCTCCGCCTTGAGCTCCACCGCGTTCACGAGGTTGCCGTTGTGCGCGATGGAGAACTGGCCGCCCGCGTAGTTCACGAACAGGGGCTGGGCGTTCTTGATGCCACTTCCACCCGCCGTGCTGTAGCGCACGTGGCCGATGGCCGCCTTGCCGGGGAGCCCTTCAATCACCGGCGCGGTGAAGATGTCGGCGACCAGGCCCATCTGCCGGTGCGCGCGCAGGACGTGCCCGTCGGACGCGACGATTCCGGCGGACTCCTGTCCGCGGTGCTGCAGGGCGTGCAACCCCAGGTACGTCAGGTTGGACGCCTCTCCGTGACCCACGATTCCGAAGATGCCGCACATGGCGCGCTGCCTTACCCCTTTCGACCGCGAAGCGGAACAGGAACGCACGCCTTGACGGTGGGTATTCCACCATCAGCCGACGTCGGCCCTTGTAGGCCAGGCAAGGTGCCGTTGCCTGAAAGGTAGGAGCCGCCTGGAAGCGCCGAAGGGTTACGCTGCCCTCCGGCATGTCCTCTTCCCGGCGCTCCTTCCTCCGCCCCTTGCTGCCCTTCGCCTTGCTAACGGCCGGGGCCGCCTACGCGCTCGCCTCCTGGAACTGGTGTGGGAGGTGGGAGGAGCGCACGCCCGAGGTGCTGTCACAGGTGCGTGGCGAAGGTCCCCTGCGCGCGGGCGCGGCGAAGGTGGCCCTCTCCCCGCCCTATCCGGTGGTGGTGGCGGGCTACGTCCCACCCCGGCCCGAGGCGAGCCAGGCCGAGCTTCCCCTCCATGCGAGGGCCCTGGTGCTGGAGGCCGGTGGCGCGCGCGTGGGCGTGGTGTCGCTGGAGCTGCTCCTGGTGACGCCGGAAATCACGGCGCGGGTGCGCGAGCGTGCCGCGAAGGCTGGAGTGAAGGAGGTGCTGGTGGTGGCCACGCACACGCACTCCTCGTTTGGAGGCTACGACGCGCGGTGGGCGGCCCAGCTCTCCGGCACGGGGCGCTACCGGGAGGCGTCCGTGAACGCGGTGGTGGAGGGCGCGAGCGAGGCGCTGGAGAAGGCCGCGGCCTCGACGAAGGACGTGACACTGGAGGTGGGCGGTACGGCGGACGCGGAGCTCGTCTATTCCCGCTCCGGTGGGGATGTGCCGGACGGCCAGCTCACGCGAGCCGTGTTGCGCGGAGCGGAGGGGCCCGTGGCGGAGGTGCTGGTGTTCGCCGGGCACGCCACGCTCGTAGGCCGGCAGCGGACGCTGTTGGATCCAGACTTCCCGGGCCGGCTGAGCGCGCTGCGCGAGGAGGCGGGGAGTGGCGTCACGCTGTTCGTGCAGGGCAGCGAAGGCAACGCGTCCGTGGCCTTCAACGAGGGCCAGGGCCCCGAGCGCGCCCTGGGCTTCGCGCGCAAGCTGTCGGCGCTGGCGGACGGCGCTGCCCCGGCGTCCGTGACGGAGCCGGTGCGGCTGGCGTTCGCGCGAGTCCAGACGGCGCTGCCCCGGCCGGACTCTTCGCGGCTGGTGCCCGCCTTCACCCGCGCGGCGGGGGACAACTTCCTGTGCGCTTCGTCGCCGCGCGAGGCGGAGGTGGATGCGCTGGCGCTGGGGCCCCTGGAGCTGCTGTCCATCCCGGGAGAGCCCACCGTGGGCGCGGGCCGCGCGCTGGCGGACCTCACCGGAGCGACGCATGTGCTGGGGCTCGCCAACGGCTACGTGGGCTATCTGGACACGCCTGAGAAGGTGCGCGAAGGGCAGGGCGAGTCCCGGCGCCAGTACTTCGGTCCCGCCCTGATGGAGCGCCTGGGCACCGCCGCGCGCGTGGCCTCCGGCGCG
Organism: Corallococcus sp. AB032C; assembly: GCF_003668935.1. Lineage (NCBI taxonomy): Bacteria > Pseudomonadati > Myxococcota > Myxococcia > Myxococcales > Myxococcaceae > Corallococcus > Corallococcus sp. AB032C. The sequence continues at coordinate 20,580 of NZ_RAWP01000057.1, forward strand.
GTCGGCTTCTCTGCCGGGAAGTAGGCGCAACGGAGGCCCGTCCGCTCGCCTGCCCTGCGGACCTCCTGTCATCCGTCCGCTCCGGGCCCGCACCGTCGCTGACGGAGGGCCCGCTGCCTACCTTGGTCCTCGAAAGCGTCTTCACGCGACAGGGGGAGCAGGATGAGGTGGGAAGGCGGACGTCGCAGCTCGAACATCGAGGACCGGCGGGGCGGTGGATTTGGACGCCCGCTCGCGGTGGGCGGTGGCGCCGCGTCACTGGTGGTGGCCCTGCTGGTGATGCTGCTGGGCGGCGACCCGTCCGACGTTCAGATTGGCACTCGCACCTCCCCGTATTCGCAACCGGGCACGGGCGGCTCCGGGAACGTGGATCCGCGGCAGGAGGAGCTGAAGGACTTCGCCTCCGTCGTGCTCGCGGACACCGAGGACACCTGGCCCGGCCTGCTGGAGCCCCAGGGCGTGCGCTACGTGCAGCCGCGCCTGGTGCTCTTCTCGGACGCGGTGCAGTCCGCGTGCGGCATGCAGCAGAGCGCGGTGGGGCCCTTCTATTGTCCGGGCGACCAGAAGGTGTACCTGGACCTGAGCTTCTTCGACGAGCTGGAGAGCCGCTTCGGCGCGCCGGGTGACTTCGGCCGCGCGTACGTCATCGCGCACGAGGTGGGGCACCACGTGCAGAACCTGCTGGGCATCTCCCGCAAGGTGCAGTCCCTGCGCAACCGCACGAGCGAGGAGCAGGCCAACCAGCTCTCCGTGCTGACGGAGCTCCAGGCGGACTGCTTCGCCGGCATCTGGGCCCACCACGCGCAGAAGGAGCGGAACATCCTGGAGCGGGGTGACGTGGAGGAGGGCCTGGGCGCCGCCAGCGCCGTGGGCGACGACACCCTCCAGAAGCGCGCCCGGGGCTACGTCGTCCCCGAGTCCTTCACCCATGGCTCCGCCGCGCAGCGCATGACCTGGTTCAAGCGCGGCCTGGAGCAGGGGACGCTGGAGGCGTGCGACACCTTCAACGCCCGGCGATAGGTGGCGCGAAAGGCTCAGCGCGCCCGGGTGGCGCCCGTCCCAGGCATTGGCAGGCGCTGCTGCCGCGTGCCGATGAGCGGCTGCTGGAGCTGGTACGTCCCGTTGATCGGCTGCTGCAGCTGGTACGTCCCGTCGAGCGGTTGCTGGAGTTGATACGCGCCGATGAGCGGTTGCTGCAGTTGGTACGTGCCGACGAGCGGCTGCTGCAACTGGTACGAACCGGCGAGCGGTTGCTCCAGTTGATACGAACCGGCGAGCGGCTGCTGGAACCCGCTCTCCGCGGGCGGCTGATACCAGTAATTGTCCCAGAAGGTGCCGTCGCCGGAATCGCTTGTCAGTGATTGCCGGTCATCCGGGTTCTGCAAATCATTGCCGTCCGGGGCAGTCATCGCTTCGTCCTGCTGCGCCAGGGCGGTCACGGCCGGACCTGCCGCGAGCGCCACCACCAGGGTCACCAGGGGGCCAGTGCGCATGGGCGTCCTCGTTCTTTCCGTCGCGGGAGAGGGGAACCGCGCCGCGACCTCCTTCTCAAGATGACCGCGCGGGTCGGCTCCGGGGAGCGCGGCGCTCATGCCCACGGGCCTGACCGCGCGCCTGCCATGGGGCCGTGCGTCATTCGCATTCCGGACACATTGCGGACGATAGGCTTACCGCGTGCGCGTGCTTTTTTGAGCGTGACTGAAGGGGCGCCGCGTCAAAACACAAACGTGAAACTTGTGCTTGTCGCCAGTGTGTCTTTGCTCCGAGCATGCCGCCTTCCCGCTGCTTCGCGGGCCGCGGGCGCTTCCCCGTGGCCCATGCGGAGCGGCCTCGCGGAGGAACGACATGCCCCGTTTGCAGTGGACCCGCGCTACGCGCGCGACCGTTCTGGCCCTGGTGGGGGCCCTCTCGCTGACCGCCTGCTCGGATGACGACGACAACACGCCGGACTCGGGCGTGAAAGTGGACGCGGGTACGAAAACGGACGCGGGCACGAACACGGACGCCGGCAGCGACGCGGGCAGCGTGGACACGGGCATCCCCTGGGACGGCGGCAGCGCGGGGACCTTCTCCTGCGAGGGCAAGGCCCAGGCGACGCTGAACTTCGCGCCGGGTCAGGAGGAGGCGCTCCAGGACCAGGTGAACACGATGGCCGAGTGCACCACCATCCAACTGGCGGCGGGCACGTACACCTTCGACAACGCCATCACCATCCGCCAGAACGGCATCACGCTGGTGGGCGCGGGCAAGGGCACGAAGGGCGAGGGCACCGGCGGGGCGAGCAGCACGGTGCTGGTGTTCACCAACGCCGCGGCGAACTCCAACGGCCTGGACGTGGTGAGCAATCGCTTCACGGTGAGCGACCTGGCGGTGTGGAACGCGAAGAAGGACGCCATCCGCGTGGAGTCCTCCACCGACGTCGTCATGCGCCGCGTGCGCACGGAGTGGGCGGAGGCCGACAAGGAGAGCAACGGCAAGTACGGCCTGTACCCGGTGAAGTCCAAGTACGTCCTCATCGATGAATGCGAGGCTTACAACGCCGCGGACGCGGGCATCTACGTGGGCCAGACGGAGTACGCCGTCGTGCGCAACAGCGTGGCGAAGCAGAACGTGGCGGGCATTGAGATTGAAAACACGAAGTACGCCTACGTGCTGGGCAACACGGCCCAGGACAACACCACGGGCCTGGTGGTGTTCGACCTGCCGGGCAACCCCATCATGGGCACTGACATCCGGGTGAAGAACAACATCATCACCGGCAACAACCGGCACAACTTCGCGTCCGTCGCGGCCAGCAGCAGCACGGTGTCGCAGGTGCCGGCGGGCACGGGCACGTTCATGCTGGCGTCGCGCCGCGTGGAGCTGACGGGCAACACCTGGGGCAACAACAACACGGTGGACGTGGCGGTGCTGAGCGGCCTCACCATCGAGGACGACGTCGCGCTGTGGGCGGCGGGCGGCTTCAACTTCGCGAGCTCGGACGTCTACATCCACGGCAACACCTTCCAGGGTGGCAGCGGCGACAACGTGGACAACGGCAACCTGAGCCCGCAGCTGCGGCCCCTGGGCGCGGCCCTGGCGGCGCTCTACACCTACGGCGAGACGCAGGGCGCGAAGGGCGTGGAGCACCTGGTGTGGGACGGCGTGGACCCCTACGGCCATGCCCGCGCGGAGCTGAACCCCATCAACATCTGCTTCGCCGACAACACGCTGCCCACGGGCACCGTCAACGCCATCGCGGACCTGGACCTGGTGGCGGCGGGTGCGGCCGCGGCCACGGGCAACTTCGCGGGCGGGTGGGCCCTCACGCGGCACTACCCGGCCACGAAGGCGGAGTTCAACTGCTCGGGCTTCAGCCCCGCGCTGACGATTGGCGACTTCATCCAGTAACCGCGGTCAGGGAGCGTGACACCCATGTGGACGTCGTTCGTGAGCCCCCGTCTCTCCGTGGTGCTGCTGGCGTTGACGCTGGCGGCCTGCGGTTCCTCTGACCCGGAAGGCCCCGGGCCCACACCCGACTCGGGGACAACCGTGCCGGATGCCGGAACGGGGGACGCGGGGGTTCCCGACGCGGGTGAACCGGACGCGGGGACCGTGGACGCGGGGACGGATGCCGGAACGCTCGATGCGGGCAATCCGGACGCCGGTCCCGTGGACGCGGGGCCTCCGCTGGCCATCCCCAACACGCTGTCGGGCTTCGGGCTGTTCACCGGAAGCCCGGCGGACGGGGGACTCATCCCGGTGGAGGGCAACGTGCCCTACACCCTGTCCACGCCGCTGTTCTCCGACTATGCGGTCAAGTCACGCACCCTCTACATCCCCCCCGGCAAGACGGCGCACTACCAGCCGAAGGACGCGCTGGACCTGCCGGTGGGGACGCTCATCACGAAGACGTTCGCCTTCCCGGCGGACCTGCGGAAGCCGGACCAGGACGTGCGGGTCATCGAGACGCGCGTCCTGGTGCGCCAGCCCTCCGGCTGGGAGGCGTGGCCGTACGTCTGGAACGCGGAGCAGACGGAGGCCACGATGGTCCCCGGCGGTCGCCTGCGCGACGTGACGTTCATCGACCTGGAGGGGGAGACCCGGTCGTTCCGGTACTCGGTGCCACAGAAGAACCAGTGCCAGCAGTGCCACCACCTGGTGGATGAGAAGGGCGATCAGGTGATGCACCCCATTGGCGTGAAGGCGCGCTACCTGCACCGCACGAACACCTACGGCGGCGTGGAGCGCGACCAGCTGGAGTACCTGGCGTCGCTGGGCAAGCTGGACGGGCTGCCCGCCCAGGCGGAGCTGCCGAAGGCGCCGGACGCGTTCGACCCGCAGTCGGCGAACCTGGACACGCGGGCGCGCACGTACCTGGACATCAACTGCGCGCATTGCCACAACCCGAAGGGCACGGCGGGCATCACCAGCCAGCTGTTCCTCAACTTCGACAACACCAGCCTGTTCAGCCTGGGCGAGTGCAAGCGCCCGGGTTCCGCGGGAGCGGGCGTGGGCGGCGAGTTCGACATCGTCCCCGGCAACCACGCGGAGTCCATCCTCTGGTACCGGCTGCACACGGAGGAGTCCGGCAAGATGATGCCGCAGATTGGCCGCACGATTCACCACGCGGAGGGCGCGCAGCTCGTCGCGGATTGGATCGACTCGATGCCCGCGAAGACCTGCAAGTAGCGCTCAGGCGGCCGGTGACGGGGGCTCCTCCAGCCCCACGTTGCTGGACGCGCGGTTGTAGACGGCCAGGTCCAGGAGGCCCTCCTCGCGGGCCACCAGGATGGGCACCCGCATCTGATCGGTGACGTTGGTGAGGGTGCGCATCATGTGGAGCCACGTGCCGGCGCGGTCGCCCAGCGCCCACCCCGCGAGCGCGCCCAGCACGCGCTGCCAGAAGGGAATGCGGAACCAGCGGGCCCAGAGCTTCATCGCGAGACACCTCTCACACCGGTGGACCGGCAGACCCTGACCCCCTCGAGGGTCCGGCGCCGCGCTCCCCTGCGCGGGACGCCCCACATCATTGCGACCCGCTCCCCGGCCCCCTAGGCTCCTGCCCGCTTCTCCCCCCAAAGGAGTGTCGCCATGAAGTTCACGAGCAAGGACGTGTCGAAGCTGCTGGAGGAAGTCAGCGGGTCCGAGGACCTGATGGGCCACGCCTGCGCGACGTCGTACCTCAACGGCCAGAACTACACGTGGAATGGCACGCAGTGGGTGGGCACCTACTTCCCGCAGCTCAAGTACCCGGTGGGCGAGGACTCGAGCAGCTCCTGCTAGGCGTGTCGCAAGGCCCTGCCCCCATGAAGGTCGCCATCGTGGACAGTGGAGTGTCGGCAGGCTTCCTTCGCGGGGCGGGGCTGTCGCTCGCCGGGGCCGCGAGCTTCACGGTGGACCGTGAGGCGCGGCGCCTGGAGTCCCGTGTCCACTCGCGTGAGGAGCTGGCGGCCTGGCGTGGCGGCGACTCCGTGTTGGAGGACCTGGAGGACACGCACGGCCACGGTACCGCGGTGCTGAGCATCCTGATGGAGCAGGGCCGTCCCGGTGCCGACGTGGAGTGGTACGTCGCGCGCGTGCTGGATGGCCGGATGCGCGGCGATTCGCTGGGCCTGCTGGAAGCGCTGGAGTGGCTCACGCAGGACGTGCGGCCGGACCTCATCAACCTGAGCCTGGGCACCGTGGGCCGCGCCTTCGAGGCGCCCCTCACCGCGCTGCTGGACCGCGCGGTGGAGCAGGGCAGCGTGGTGCTCTGCGCCGCGGGCCCCGTGTCGGGTCTGCCGTCCGGGCTGCCGTCGGTGATGACGGTGGCGGACGCGGCCATGGCCCACGCGCTGAGGAAGGGGGACATCGTGGACCACGTCGAGGACGCGGCCACGGTGCGGCTGTACGCGGATGGCGCGTGGTGCGAGCGCCCCATCACGAGCAGCTACGCCTGTGCCCTCGCGGCGGCGCGGGTGCTGCGCGAGGGCTGTCCTCCCGGATGGCGGCGCGTCACCGCGTCACAGCGGACGCGGTGACCTTCGCCTCCGTGGACCTCAGGCCGGGACGCGGTCGTTGTCCTTGCGGTCCCAGTGACGGTGCTTCGCGAGCGCCTTCGCGAACGCGGTGGCCAGCGCCGCGCCGGCCCCGGCCTTGGAGCCCGCGACGACGCCGGGCGCGGCCGGGTCGATTTCACAGGCCTTGAGCAGCTCCTCCGCGTCCTTGGACGCGCCCACCGTCTTGCAGTGCAGGTAGGCCTCCTGCACGAAGTGGCGCGACTCGCCGTCCTTCTTCAGCGTGGCCACGCTCGCGGCGCCGCCGGGGATGAAGACGCCGTCGTACTCCACGGAGGCGGTGGTCATGGCGCTCTTGTCCACTGGCACCTCCTTGCCGTTGGAGGCCTTCACCGTGCCCAGGCGCCTGGCGATGACCTTCAGCTGCGCTCCCTGTGACTCCAGTTCCTTGCGCAGGGCCATCAGCTCGTCCGCGTCCACGCCGTCCGCGACGAGCACGCCAATCTTCCGCGTCTTGATGGACGGAGGCGTGGTCAGCTTCATGGCCTCCATGCTCAGGGCCTTGGACGCGGGAGGACCCTTGGGCGTGACGGGCGTGGCCTTGGGCGCGGGCAGGCCCAGCCCTTCCGCCACGGCCGACACCAGGAGGGCGTCGATCTTCGCGAAGTGCTCCAGCATGCGCTCCTGGATGGCCTTTGTCTCCACCTTGCCCAGTTCGAAGCGGCACGCGTCGATGAGGTGCTGCTGCTCCGGTTCGGACAGGCTGCGGAAGAAGAGGGCTGCCTGGCTGTAGTGGTCGTTGAAGGAGGCGGCGCGCTCGCGCACCTTCTTGCCGCTCACCTGCTCCGGGTGGTGCACGTAGCCACCCTGCTGCTGGCCCGCGAGGAACGGGCAGCCGCCGCCCAGCGAGTTGGGGAAGTAGTTGGCGCGGCCCATGTTGCTCGTGTGCCGGCCGAAGCCGTCCTGCTGGTTGTTGTGCACCGGCGCTACGGGGCGGTTGATGGGAATCTCCGCGAAGTTCGGTCCGCCCAGGCGCGTCAGCTGCGTGTCCAGGTACGAGAAGAGCCGCGCCTGCATCAGCGGATCATCCGTGAAGTCGATGCCCGGCACGATGTTGGCCACGCAGAAGGCGACCTGCTCCGTCTCCGCGAAGAAGTTCGTCGGATTGCGGTCGAGCGTGAGCTTGCCCACGGGCTGCACCGGCGCCACCTCCTCCGGGATGAGCTTCGTCGCGTCCAGCAGGTCCACGCCCATCGCCTGCGCGTCCTTCTCCTCCAGGATTTGAACGCCCAGCTCGTACTCGGGGAAGTCTCCCTGCTCGATGGCCTCGAAGAGGTCGCGGCGGTGGAAGTCCGGGTCCTTGCCGGCGAGCTTCTGCGCTTCATCCCAGACGAGCGAGTGCGTGCCCAGCAGCGGCTTCCAGTGGAACTTCACGAAGCGCGAGGTGTTCTTTTCGTCGACGAAGCGGAAGGTGTGGACGCCGAAGCCCTGCATCATCCGGAGGCTGCGCGGGATGGCGCGGTCGGACATGATCCACATGATCATGTGCATCGTCTCCGGGACGAGCGACACGAAGTCCCAGAAGGAGTCATGCGCGGTGGCCGCCTGGGGAATCTCGTGGTGGGGCTCCGGCTTGGCGGCGTGGATGATGTCCGGGAACTTGATGCCGTCCTGGATGAAGAAGACGGGGATGTTGTTGCCCACCAGGTCCCAGTTGCCCTCCTCCGTGTAGAACTTCACCGCGAAGCCGCGCACGTCGCGCGCGGTGTCCGCGGAGCCGCGCGAGCCCGCGACGGTGGAGAAGCGCACGAACACGGGCGTCTTCTTGGACGGGTCCTGGAGGAACTTCGCGCGGGTGTACTTCGCCTGGGATTCGTAGACCTGGAAGTAGCCGTGGGCGCCGGCGCCGCGCGCGTGGACGACGCGCTCGGGGATCCGCTCGTGGTCGAAGCGGGTCATCTTCTCGCGGAAGTGGAAGTCCTCCAGGAGCGTGGGGCCGCGAGCGCCAATCTTGAGCGAGTCGTCGGTGTGCTCGACGCGGATACCCTGGTCCGTGGTGAGGAAGTTGCCCGTGGGCTCCGAGCGGTCCCGCGCGAGCTGCTGGTCCTTGCTCTTCTCATCCACGCGCACCGCGTCCGGCTGTTTCTGTGAGGTCACCGCACTGCCTCCTGCGAAAGGGCGTGCAGGGTGCCGGACGCGGCGGAGGCCGCACGTCTTGTGTCCCGCGTCTGGGAGGTGCAGGACGCAAGACGGCGGCTGTGTCCGGTGGCGCTCGTTCGTGACGTTGGCCAGCGAGCGTCAGGCGTCCTTCGTCAGGCGCACCAGCATCTTGCCGGTGTTGTCGCCGCGCAGCAGGCCGATGAAGGCGTCGGGGGCCTTGTCCAGGCCATCCACGATGGTGGAGACGTCCTGGACCTTGCCCTCGCGCAGCCACTGGCCCACGTCACGCAGGAAGTCCGCCCGGCGGTCCGCGTGGTCCATGACGATGTAGCCCTGGAGGGTGAGGCGCTTGCCCACGGCGAGTCCCAGGTTGCGCGGACCGGGCGTGGGGGCGGTGGCGTTGTACACGGAGATGGCGCCGCACAGGACGATGCGGCCGTGGTTCTTCATCAGGCCGATGGCGGCCTCCAGGTGGTCGCCGCCCACGTTGTCGAAGTAGACGTCGATGCCGTCCGGGCAGGCCTTGGCCAGGGACTCGGCGATGGGCGCGGACTTGTAGTTGATGGCGGCGTCGAACTTCAGGTCGTCGCGGAGGTGCTTCACCTTCGCGTCCGAGCCGACGCTGCCCACCACTCGGCAGCCTTTGATGCGGGCAATCTGGCCCACGACGCCGCCCACGGCGCCCGCGGCGGCGGACACGAAGACGGTGTCGCCAGCCTTCGGCTTGCCGATGTCGAGCAGGCCCACGTACGCGGTCATGCCCGGCATGCCGAGCACTCCGAGGTACGCGGAGAGGGGGCCCACGGACGGGTCGGCCTTCTGGTAGTGCTTCGCGGGAGCGACGGCGTATTCGCGCCAGCCGCCGGTGCCGGCGACGACGAAGTCGCCTTCCTTGAAGTCAGGCGAGCGCGAGCGGATCACCTGGCCCACGCTGCCGCCGTCCATCACTTCGCCCAGCTTGAAGGGCGGGACGTAGGACTTCGCGTCGTTCATGCGGCCGCGCATGTACGGATCCACGGACATGAAGTGGTTGCGCACGAGGACCTGGCCCTCGGCGGGTTCCGGGACGGAGACCGTGGCGAACTCGAAGTTGTCCGGCGTGGGCTCACCGTGCGGGCGGGACTTCAGGCGGATTTCACGTCCCTGGAGCGGCGTGGCCATGAGGGGGCCTTTCGTGAAGATGGAAGGAAGCGCGGGCCTCTTAACCACCGCGTGGAGGCGCGGCAGGGAATTGGACGGGGAATCCGTGGAAGATGTGTAGGGTAGGGCGCCAGACGTGTGCCCTGTCATGTCGGACGGGCGTGCTACCTCTCCCCGTCATGGATAGAGTGATGGGCGGCGAGGAATGGGGAGACGTGATGGGAAAGAAGCCTGCGACCTATGCGGACCTGGAGGCGCTTCCCGACCACGTCGTGGGGGAGATCGTCGCGGGGGAGCTGTATGCAAGCCCACGGCCGACGATGCGGCATGGGACAGTTACCCACCGTTTGGGGGGCGAACTCCTGGGCCCTTTCGAGCGGGGGCGGAGTGGGCCCGGCGGGTGGTTCCTCATGGAGGAGCCAGAGCTGCATCTCGGAGGGGACGTCCTGGTTCCGGACGTCGCGGGCTGGAGGCAGGAACGGATGCCCGCTGTTCCCGAAACAGCAGCGACGTCTCTCGCGCCGGACTGGGTCTGCGAGGTGTTGTCGCCATCCACCCGGAAGCTGGACCGCGAGGCGAAGATGCCTGTGTACGCGCGCGAGGGCGTGCGGCACGTCTGGTTGATGGATCCGCGGACGCGCACGCTGGAGGTGTTCGTCCTGCGGGATGGACGGTACGTGGCGCTGCTCACGCATGTCGGGGATGAGCCCGTGCGGGCGGAGCCCTTCGGCGCCGTGGAACTGGACCTCGCATTCATCTGGGGCCGCACGATGAGCTGAAGGCGTGAGACCTCCAGGGTTCAGGAGTATCCACCCACCCTTGTACGTCAGACGGGCGTGCTACCTCCTCCCGTCATGGATAGAGTGATGGGCGGCGAGGACTGGAGGGAATCCATGGGAAAGAAACCCGCGACCTACGCGGACCTGGAGGCGCTCCCGGAAGGGGTCGTGGGGGAAATTGTCGCGGGGGAGTTGTATGCGAGCCCCCGTCCGGCATTTCCCCATCTCACGGCGGCTTCGTTCCTGATGGCGAAGCTGGGCAATCCCTTTATCTTTGGCCTGGGAGGCCCGGGAGGCTGGTACATCGTGCTCGAACCCGAGCTCAGTCTGGGAGAGGACGTCCTCATTCCGGACCTGGCGGGCTGGCGGCGCGAACGACTCCCTCATGCTCCGAAGGCCGTGGCCCTTGCCTTGGCTCCTGACTGGGTCTGTGAGGTGTTGTCTCCCTCGACGCGAAGCCTGGACCGCAAGGTGAAGCTTCCGGTGTACGCGCGCGAAGGTGTGCGGCATGTCTGGTTCATCGACCCGGTTCTTCGCACCCTGGAAGTGTTCCGATTGGAGTCGGGACAGTACGTGCAGCTGGCGACCCATTCTGGAACCGACTCCGTGTGCGCCGAACCCTTCGAGGCAGTGGCATTGAAGCTCGCCGTGCTCTGGGACGAACTGGACTGAACAAGACGGCGGGCGGCCGGCCGAGCACGGATTCAGGTGCGCTCGGGCACGAGGCGCGGGAGGCTTGGGCCCATGCCGCTGTCTGCGTTCTCGCTCCTCATCGCGCTGGGTGCCGTGCTCGGGCACCTGTATCTGTTCCGGCGGCTTGTGTGGAACCTCACGTCCCGCCGTGGGCCCCGGCTCGTTGCCGCGTTCGTGCTGGGCTTCATGACGCTCGTGCTGATTGCGCGGCGGTATCTGCAACGCACGCTTCCGGAGGCTCCTGGCGACGTCGTGGAGCTGGTGTCCTATTCGTGGATGGGCGTGGCGCTGTGCCTGGTGCTCGGGCTCGCGGGCGTCGACCTGGGACGCGCCGTGTTCGCTTTGGGACGCCGGCTTCGTCCTGCTCCCTCCGCGCCTTCCGTGGATGCTGAGCGGCGGCGCTTCCTGTCGCAGGCGACCGCGGGTGGGGCTCTTGCCTTGGGTGGAGGCCTGGCGGGGTATGGGAGCTGGCGCGCGTTCACTGCTCCGGAGGTCACGGAGGTGGTGGTTCGCATTCCGAAGCTGCCCCGCTCGCTGGACGGTTTCAGCATCGTGCAGCTCACCGACCTGCACGTGGGCCCCTTCATCCAGCGGCGCTTCATGGACGAGCTCGTGCGGCGGGCCAATGCGCTCAATCCGGACCTGGTCGCCATCACCGGTGACCTGGTGGATGGCACCGTGCCCCGGCTGGGCGGCTTCGTCGCGGCGCTCGGCAACCTCCATGCTCGCTATGGGAGCTTCTTCGTCACCGGCAACCATGACTATTCGTCCGGCGCGGAGGACTGGGTGGCCCATCTGGGCTCGATGGGCATTCCTTCGCTGCGCAACCGGCACGTGCGCATTGGCGACGCGGGCGGCACGTTCGACCTGGTCGGCGTCGATGACTGGCACGGCGGCCGGCGCCTGGGTCAGAAGGGCTATGACCTGGACCTGGCGCTCGCGGACCGCGACCCCGAGCGCGCCGCGGTGCTGCTCGCGCACCAGCCCGCCAACTTCAAGGTGGCCGCGGAGCGCGGCGTGGACCTTCAGATCTCCGGCCACACCCACGGCGGCCAGCTCTTCCCCATGACGGCGCTCATCGGGCTGAGCTGGGAGCACTCCGCCGGTCACTACCGGCACGGCGATTCACACATCTACGTCAGCCGGGGCTGCGGCTTCTGGGGGCCACCCATGCGGCTTGGCAGCCCCCCGGAGCTCGTCAAGCTGGTGCTGACTTCGTGAGGAACGCGTCCAGCGCGGCGTTCACCTCGTCCGGATGGTCCAGTTGGATCCAGTGGCCGGCGCCCTCCACCACCTGGTGCGCCACGCCTTCCCCCAGCCGGTGGAGGCTGTGCGGCGCGTCGTTGTCCGGCGCGACGAGCGAGAACTTCGGCCCCGGGTAGCGCGCGAGCGCCGCCGTCAGGTCGAAGCGCAGGCTGGAGCGCTGCACGGCCGTCACGGCGGACAACGGCGTCGCGTCCAGGTCCGCCAGCAGCCGCTCGCGCACGTCCGCGCGCGGCCCCGCCATCTGCGCCCAGTCCTGCCGCACCGCCTGCGCCACGTCCGGCGCATCCAGCGAGGCGATGTATGCGGCCACCTGCTCCTCGGGGTACTGGCGCGAGTCCGTCATCGGATCCACCAGGAACAGCCCCGCCACCTGCCGCGGGTTCTCCCCCGCGTACGCCAGCGTCACGCCCCCGCTGATGCTGTGTCCCACCAGCACGAAGCGGCGCAGCCCCAGCGCGCGCACGACGGCGGCGATGTCACCCGCGAGTGACTCCAGCGTGTAGTCCTCCGGCTCCGGCACGGTGGATCCTCCGTGGCCGCGCAGCTCCAGCGCGATGCCTCGGCGGCCCTGACGGGTCAGGTGCTCCAGCTGCGCCTGCCAGTGGGACGCGTTGCCCGCGAGCCCGTGCACGAAGACGACAGGCAATGCCTTGCCGCCGCCGCCGGTGTCCACCAGCCGCAGGTCGCCCGCGGGCCCCGCCACCCGGAAGTCGTCGAAGCGGATCCGCTGGGGCTCGAAGGCCTGGCCTTCCGCGAAGGGGACCTCGTAGTGGGTGACGTGCACGTCGCGGTCGATGAGGTAGCGGTCGTCCTCCGGGAAGAAGATGGCGCGCTCCGGCGAGTCCCCCGCGAAGCGCCTCACCGCGTCCATGGACTCCCACAACGTGACGAGGAGGAACTCCGCGCGCCCGTCCGCCACCTTGCGCAGGCAGTACGCCGCCAGGTTGCCCGGCGTGCGCCGGTAGTGCGTGAGGCCCGTCTGGTGGAGATAGGCGAGGTAGGCGTCGGCGTCCTCCGCCTTCGTCACCCCGCGCCAGGTGCGTGCGAGCATTCCAGGTTCCTCGTGCCCAAAAAGAATGGAGCCGCGCATGTAGCGCGCCCGGTGGGAGGTCGGCCACTCCTCGATGGCCCGGGCGTGGGCGGGACGACACCTGGTTCGGAGACTCAGCGAGGCTCGGGCGTCGCGGTGCTCGTGGCTCCGAACGCGGGCGGTGAGGCGTTCAGTGCTCCCACGGCGTAGGTGCCGTCGTAGCCGTCCGGGTCCTCCGCGTTCTTCTGGAGCGTGATGCCCGGGGCCTGCGCTTCGCCCCGGCTTCGCAGGGACTGCTGGCCACAGGTGTCCGCCGTCATGCCCCGGCAGATCCACGCGGAGCCCCCGGTGTTCGCCAGGTCGAGCGACACCAGCCCGGGCTCCGCTTCGAGCAACCGGTGCGTCATGAACTGGAGCTTCTCGTTCCAGGGCGCGCCCACGTCGCGACGCGCGTGCAGGTTGCCCACGAGCACGATGAAGATGTCTCCACGTGCTTCGCTCCGCGCCTGACGGAGCTGCGCCGCCATCGTGTCATCGCGGTCCTTGCCCCCCGCGTCGAACGCCACCACCCGCAGCGGCAGCCCCGCGTGCCTCAACTCCCTCGCGCGCTCCAACAGGCTCCGCATGGCTTCGCTGCTGCGGCCGTCCTGCACTTCACGGCGCCAGAAGGCACTGTCGGGGGGGCCTTCGGACTCGCCCGCGACGAACGCGTCCAGGCGCGCCTGCTCCTCCACCGGGAACTCCAACGCCAGCCGCACCGGCTGTCCCGCCGCCGCCGCGTGACATGCCAGCCGCGCCGCGAAGGCCGGAGCCTCCTGCGTGCCGTGAATCTCTCCCAACACGACGAAGGCCGCGGGCTTGAGCACCGCCTCCATGCCCGGAATCACCGGACCGCAGTCCGCCTTCGCCTGTGCCGCCGGTGCTTCTCTCGCCGTCCGGCACCCGGTCAGGAGGCAGGTGGCCAACAGCAGGGACGTCGGGAAAGAGCGCATGGGCGGGGAGCCTCCAGTGAGGAGAACGGGAAGTCCCAGTCTCCTCCAGCCCCGTGCCCATGGAAACACGACGGCCCGCCCCGGAAGACGGAGCGGGCCGGTGGTGGCCTCGTGCGTCAGCTCGACGCGATGGGGCCTGTCAGGCGGTGGGGACGACGACGCCCGGGCTCGACTGGCGCTGGGCCGCCATGAGCGCCGAGCGCTGCAACCACCCTGCGAGCCCCAGCATCGCGAGCCCCGAGGTGCGCAGCGTGCGCAACAGCTCCACCGCCTCCGCGGGATTGCCGGGCAACAGCGGCGCCAGCCACTCGCGCGCGTCGTAGAAGAGCCACACCGCGCCGGACACGCCCATGGCCCACCACACCCACGCGAGCCGCCCACCGCGCAGCATGTACGCGACGCGGAGGATGGGCGCGACGAGCAGGATGGTCGTCATGTCCGCCAGCGTGGACGCCAGCGCGATGACCGCCGTGCACGTGGCCGCGAAGCCCTGGCCCAGGTGGCCCACCGCCGCGACGAGCGCCGGCCCACCCACCGCCAGCGCCGCCACCGCCGCCACCGCCCACAGCAGCGACGCGCGGGAGCTGGGCGGAGGCTGCAGACCGGACTGCTTGTAGGTCCGAGACAGCAGCACCAGCGCGAACGTCGTGCACACGTTCGCCAGCACCACCACGCCCATGCGCACGGGCAGCAGCGGTGACTCCGTGAAGGGCACGTCCGGCACCGCGTGCATCCAGTAGCTGCGCAGGGCCGTGCTCACGAGCGACAGCACCGCGCCCGCCGTCAGCAGGCCCCACACGCGGCGCAGGTAGTCCCCCGCGCCGAACGACAGCGCCGCCGCCGCCGTGCCCGCCACCGCGAGCAGGCCCACCGTCCAGCCCGCCACGTCACCCACGAGCGCCAGCCGGGGCGCGTCCTGGAACGACGTGGCCACCGCGGCCAGGTGCACCAGCTGGAGCACCACGACGGCGCCCAGCCACGGCGCCATCCGCTTGAAGGCGCGACCCGAGGAGGACCGGGGGGCGTTCATCGCAGCTTCTCCATGGCCTTCGAAATCTCCGTGAGGGTGTTCGTCGTGCGCACCGCGCCGATGAAGACGTTGAGCATGGGCTTGAGGCCCTCCAGCACCTGCGGCACGTCCTGAACGCCCACCTGTTCCGGTGGACGCTTGAGGGCCCGCAACGCGGCGGTGTGGATGGCCATCTTCGCGGTGAAATCACCCAGGAGTGGCTCCAGGTGATGCATCAGCACGTCGTGCCAGCCGGGGGAGGCTGACGGGGAGGACGAGGAAGTCTGCACGTCACCTCCGCGGGGGGAAGACCCCCAGCGTAGGGACATTTCGAACCCGGTACGAGGGTTCGACTGCCCTCGAACCCGCAGAAAGTGCGGGGATGAGTCTGGATTCCCCGCGACCTCTGGAAAACGGTGCGACTAACGGCGGCGCGGCTTCTTCTCTTCGTCCGCCTTGGGGGCCGGACGGGGCTCATGCGGGCCCTTGAGGATGTCCTCGAAGTGGGACTTCTGCTTGCGGCGCTTGAAGAAGAGGGCGGTGCGGCCCAGGAGCTGCGCGAGCTCCGAGCCGGTGGCCTCGGCGATGCTGTCGGCGCCTTCGTGGCGGCCTTCCGGGCCTTCGTTGATCTTCACCTTGATGAGCTCGTGGTCGTTCAGCGCCTGCTCGATGGCGGCGATGACGCCCTCGGTGACGCCGGACGAGCCGACGATGACCACCGGCTCCAGGTGGTGGCCGAGGGCCCGCAGGTGGCGGCGTTCTTTCCCGGTGAGGGGCATGGGGGGTGTCTCCTTGAAAAGGCGCGCACCCTACTTCTTTTGCGACGCCATGCGGACCTCTCGCATCGCATCAATGTGGTCCGGTTGCAGCTCGACCGTCCGCTTGAAGTGCTTGAGGGCGCTGGCCGCGTCGCCGCACAGCTTGGCGATGACGCCCAGGAAGTAGTGGGCGGGGGCGCACCGCTCGTTGCGCTTGATGGCGGCCTGGATTTCGCGGAAGGCCTCCGGCTGGGCGGCCTTCTTGTCCGGGGCGACGAGGAAGCGCGCATAGCCCCGCCAGGCGAAGAACTCGGGCTCGTCGGCGTTGAGGGAGATGGCCTCGTTGAGCATCTTCACGGCTTCCGGGTACTTGCGCGCCTTCACCAGGATGCAGGCCTTCTGGAAGAGCTCTTCCGCCTGGAGGATGGCCTGGATGTCCACGCCGTCGCCGCCGCCGCTCTTGAGCTCCTCGATGTAGGCCGCGCGGCTCTTGTCGTCGGAGAGGGCGCGGTAGGCGTCCCCGATGTACGCGAACACCTCCGCCTTGAGCTTCTCCAGCTCCTGCGGGGCGCCCTGGGGCAGGGTGTCCGGGTGGTAGAGCTTGGCCAGGCGGAAGTAGGCGATCTTCACCGCGCTGCCTTCGGTCTGCTCGGTGAGGCCCAGCCGCTGGAAGTGGTTCTGGCCCTTCAGGGTCGCGGCGAGCTGGCGCAGCGCGGGCAGTTCGTCCGAACCGGCGGCGGGACCCGAAGCGGCCGGGGCCGCCGGAGCGGCGACGACGGGCGGAGCGGGCCGGGCGGCACCGGGACCCGCCATGGGAGCGGCTCCAGCAGGGGCACCCGGGGGACGAGCACCCGGGCCCGCGGCGGGAGCGGCTCCGGCTGGGGCACCCGGAGGAGGACGGGGCGCCGCACCAGGGCCCGCCGTGGGCGCGGCGGCCGGACGCGCGGCACCGGGACCCGCCACGGGGGCGGCACCAGCGGGGCGGGGCGCGGCACCTGGACCCGCCACGGGCGCACCTGGGCCCGCGACTGGCGTGGCACCCGGACCGGCGACGGGCGCACCGGGTCTGGCTCCGGTGTTCGCGGCGGCAGGTGCTCCGGGCGCGGCACCCGGGCTCGCGACGGGCGGACCGGCTCCGGCGACTCCAGGGCCCGCGACGGGCGCACCGGGTCTGGCTCCGGCGTTCGCGGCGGCAGGCGCACCGGGCACGGCACCCGGGCCGGGGGCACCGGGCCCTACGGTGGGCACGGTGCCGGACGGACGGGTCGGATTCCCCGCACCCACGGTGGGCACGGTGCCGGATGGACGGGTCGGATTCCCCGCACCCACGGTGGGCACGGTGCCGGACGGACGGGTCGGGTTGCCCGGGCCCGCCGTGGGGCCGGAGGCCGCCGTCTGCGCGCGCGAGGCCGCCGCGAAGGAGACGCCGTTCAGCTCCTTCAGCAGGAACGCCACGCGCAGCAGGTGATCCGTGTCCTGCGGCACGTCCTGGAGCAACTGCCCCAGCGAGCGCACCCCGTCGATGAAGGAGAGCGCGCGGACCTCGTGCGGCGTCAGGCGCAGCTCGCTGGAGGCCACCCGGCCCCCGGACTTCATGATGGGCATGGGCAGCACGAAGGCCAGCCGCCGCTTGAGGTCCGCAGTCGGCATGCGCCGCACCTGGTCGCTGATCAGCGCCCAGCGGTTGCCCAGCGGCATCGCCTTCTGCGCGGGCAGGTCCCGCGCCTCGAAGGTGAACGTGCCGGACTCCGCACGCAGCGCCTTGCCCAGGATGCCCAGCGCCCGCTGCGACAGCTGCGTGAACGCCGTCGCCGGCTGGAGCAGCCCCAACCCGAACAGCGCCGCGAGCAGGTCGCCTCCGAAGCGCTCCTTGGAACCCTCCGCCTGCTGGAGCTGCTCCGCCGTCAGGAGCCTCGCGCCCATCAGCGACACGCCCAGCGCGTCCTCCGCGTGCGACGAGTCCACGTACTCCGGGCTGCCCTTGCGGAAGTGGACCGACAGCGTGCGGTCCGAAAGCCCCAGCGTCAGCAGGCCCGTCTGCTCGCCCGCGGCGATGCGCCCATACAGCTGCAGGGGCGAGCACTGCTGGAGCTGCCCCTGCGGCGGCACCGTGTTGGTCCCGTCATCCGCCGGAGACTGCGGCGGCTGCGGAGCCGCCGCCGGAGCCGCTCCCGCGCCAGGTGCTCCCGCCGGACGGGCCGCCGCGACCGGAGGACCCGGAGGCCGCGCGGCCGCGACAGGACGTCCCGCCGCGTCGACGGGCGGACGCACGGCTCCAGGCCCGGGCCGCATCGCGCCAGGGCCCGCCATGGGCGGCCGGGTGCCAGGACCCGCGACGGGGGCGATTCCAGGGCCCGCCATGGGCACGGTGGCCGGACCCGCGACGGGCGCGGCAGGGCCGGGTGGGGGCGGAGCGATGGCCGCGGGCGTGGATTGCAGCAGCGACGCGGGCGCGCCGTCGCCCCACAGCTCCCGGGGGAACGCGTCCCGCACCTCCGGGAAGCGCCACGGGAAGGCGAACTGCAGGCCATCGCTGGAGACCTGGATCTTGCCCTGGATGGAGCCGCTGTCGATGAGCAGCTCGATGGTCGCGCCCGTCAGGGGCCCCCAGGTGGTGCCCCGATCGTTCCGCACCCAGTACTGCCGGACCTCGCCCTCCGCCATGTGCCGTCCTGCTCCCGCTCCCTGGACCGCCGGGAAGATGGAATTTTATCGCCGCCCGTGCCCGCGTCCAAGCAGACGACGTTACACGAGCGGCCGGGCGGGCGTTTCAGGGCGTGGCGCCCTCCATCGCCGCCAGCCCCACGCTGGCCAGACACGCCGCGTCCGCCTGCTGCTCGGCGGGCGGGTCGAAGCAGTACACCTCGCTGTCGAAGACCTTGCAGATGCCCGCCGGGGTCCCCGCGCAGGCCACCTTGCCGTACGCCGTGGTGCAGTTGAAGCCGCACACCGGGCCCACCTCGCTCAGCTTGCACTGGGGCGCCGGCAGGCCCTTGCCCCACGCGCAGAGCGCCGCGGGCGACGGGTCGAAGCAGGTGAGGTGGCCGTTCTGCGCCTTGCACACGCCCAGGGGCGTCTTCGCGCAGCGCACCCCTTCGGAGGCGTTCACGCAGTTGTAGCCGCACGCCATCGTCACACCGTTGCTGACGCACTGCGCGCGCGGCACCTGCCGGCCGAACACCGCGAACACCGCGGCGGGCGGGTCGAAGCACATCACGTTGCCACCCTGGCTGCGGCACGCGCCCGCGGGCGTCTTCGCGCACTGCACCTTGCCGAAGTCCGTGGCGCACCCGTACCCGCAGCCCACCACCCCGTCGATGGTCTTGCACTCCGAGTCCGGCAGCGCGGCGCCGTACGCCTTCACCACGTACGCCGGCGGGTCGAAGCAGGTGGCCTGTCCGTCGATGACGGTACAGCGGCCCTGGAGCGTCTGGGCGCACCGCACGCGCTGTCCATCCGACTTGCACGCATAGCCACAGGACACGTGCCCGTCGATGGAGCGGCACGTGGCGGTGGTCGCGTCAGGCGTCGAGGGCGGCGCGGCGAGCGTCAGCGCCAGCACGGTCATCAGGGTCGCGAGCATGGACCCCATTGACCCCCAAGCTTCGACCCCGCGCAAGTAAGGGTGATAAGCGGGGCGCCATCGTGGACATGGACGTCAGCGCAGTGCAGCTGGTGCTGTTGTGTGTCGCCGCGCTGAGCGCGGGCTTCGTGGACGCCATCGCGGGGGGCGGCGGGCTCATCAGCCTGCCCGCGCTCCTGGCGGCGGGCCTGCCCGCGCACGTGGCGCTGGGCACCAACAAGGGGCAGTCCGTGTTCGGCTCGGGCGCGGCGATGGTGCGCTTCGCGCGTGCGGGGCTGGTGGATTGGAAGCTGGCCCGAGCGACGTTCCCCTTCGGCCTGATGGGCGCGTTCGGCGGCGCGGCGCTGGTGCTGCTGCTCAAGCCGGAGGTGCTCAAGCCGCTGGTGCTGGTGCTGCTCATCGCGGTGGCGGTGTTCCTCGCCTTCCGCCGTACGCCGCCGAAGCGTGACGGCGTGGAGCCCTCGCCCCCGCCGCGCGCGCAGGCCATCGGCGCGCTCATCGCGCTCTGCCTGGGCACCTATGACGGCTTCTTCGGTCCGGGCACGGGCACCTTCCTCATCGTGGCGTTCTCGTCACTGCTGGGCCACGGCCTGGCGCGCGCGTCCGCGGACGCGAAGGTGGTGAACTTCGCCTCCAACCTGGCGTCGGTGGCGCTCTTCACGCTCCGGGGCGTGGTGCTGTGGAAGGTGGCGCTGCCCATGGCCGCCGCGCAGTTCACCGGCGCGTGGCTGGGCGCGCACGTGGCGGTGAAGGGCGGCGACCGGGTGGTGCGCGTCGTGGTGCTCGGCGTGGTGGCCGCGCTGGTGCTGAAGCTGGGGTACGACGTGTGGCAGGGCTGGGCGGCCTGAGAGGCGCGCTCAGGCCCGGCTTTCAGCCGATGTGCACGAGCAGGCACAGGCCGCGCTTCGCCACGGCGGCGGTGAACTTCTGGAGCTCCACGAAGTAGGAGAGCAGCTCCTCCAGCGGATCCACGTCCTCCGCCGGCTCCTCCTCGTCCCAGGTGCCGGGGTAGATGTCCTCCGCCTGGAGCGTCGCGGGGTCGAAGCGCTTGCGCAGGTCCTCCACGGAGGCCTTCTTCAGCGCCTCCGCCAGCGCCTTCACGGCGGCCACGTCGAACACGCGCGCGGTGCCTTCATCCGACGGGATGTCGCCCACGTCCTCGCCGCCGCGGACCAGGAAGTCCAGGGGCGGCGTGCCCTCCCAGGCCGTGCCGGTGAGCAGGTACTGGAGGCCGTGCCACGCCTCGCCGATGTCCAGCTCCAGGAACGCCACGCCCTTCGCGTCGCCGAAGTCCTCCTCGTCCTCCAGGAAGGGCTCCAGCGCTTCGGGCGCCTGGTGCAGGGACTGGCGCTGCGACTCGGTGGTGCTGCGCAGCGTGCAGAGCATCTCCATGGGGCGGCTACTCCACGACGACGAGCTTGGCGTTGTTCTCCACGGCGGTGCCTTCCTTGGCGAACACCTCCGTGACCTTGCCGGCCTTCGGGCTCTTGAGCTCGTTCTCCATCTTCATGGCCTCCACGACCACGAGCCCCTGGCCCTCCTTCACTTCCTCCCCGACCGCGACCAGCACCTTCACCACCTTGCCGGGCATGGGCGCGAGGATGACCTGACGGCCCTCCACGGAGAAGCTGCCCGCGGCCGCGCGCATGCGCAGCTTGCGCTCATCCGCGACGTCGGTGCGGTTCACCTGTCCGCGCACCAACGTTCCAATCTCGTCGCCGTTCTCCTCGAACTCGACGTTGTACGACTGGCCGTCCACCAGGAGCGACAGCGTGCCCTGGTCCACGGACAGCGCGTCCACCTGGAACGTCTTGCCGTTCACCGTGAGCCGGTAGCGGTCCTGGCCCAGTGACTCCAGGTCCACCGGCACCGCTTCCTTCTGGCCCTGCTGCTTCGTGAAGTAACGCATGAGGAAAGGTCCCTTCCGAAAGGCTTGCGGGAGGAAGAAGGTCAGCGGCGGCGGCTCTTCAGCGCCAGACGCCACGGGCTGATGCGGCCAGGGGCGTCACCGCCACCGGCGCGCGACGGCAGCGTCTTCGCGCGCTTCTGGTCGCGCTGGAACGCGTGCAGCGTGCTCGCGAGCAGCGCCACCTCGCTGAGCTTGGTGTCCTCCTCGCCCAGCAGCGCCGTGTGATGGCGGGTGAGGAAGCTGGTGTCGTAGTCGCCGCCCACGAACTCCGGGTGGGACAGGATGCCGTGCAGGTAGCGGATGTTGGTGGTGATGCCCTTCACCACGTACTCGGACAGCGCACGCTTCGCCCGCGCGATGGCCTCCTCGCGCGTGGCGCCCCACACGGACAGCTTGGAGATCATGGGGTCGTAGTAGTTGGGCACCGTGAAGCCCGCGAACACGCCCGAGTCGTCGCGCACGTTCGGGCCGCTCGGCACGCGCAGCGCGTGGATCTTGCCGGGGCTGGGCATGAAGTTGCGCGCTGGGTCTTCCGCGTACACGCGCACTTCAATCGCGTGACCGCGCGGCGTGGGGGCCTCGAAGAGGGGGAGCTTCTCACCCTCGGCGGCCTTGATCTGCATGGCCACCAGGTCCAGGCCGGTGACCCACTCCGTGACCGGGTGCTCCACCTGGAGGCGGGTGTTCATCTCCAGGAAGTAGAAGTTGCGGTGCACGTCCACCAGGAACTCCACCGTCCCTGCGCCCACGTAGTTGACGGCCTTGGCCGCCTTCACCGCGACCTCGCCCATCTTCGCGCGCATCTCCGGCGTGAGGATGGGGCTGGGCGTCTCCTCCACCACCTTCTGGTGACGGCGCTGCGCGGAGCACTCGCGCTCGTTCAGGTGGATGGTGTTGCCGTACTGGTCGGCGAAGACCTGGATCTCCACGTGGTGAGGCTTCTCCAGGTACTTCTCGATGTAGACCGCGTCGTTGCCGAAGGCGTTGAGCGCCTCGCTCTTGGCGGAGCGCCACGCGGAGTCGAAGTCGGCCATGCCCTCCACGCGGCGCATGCCCTTGCCACCGCCGCCGCCGGCGGCCTTGAGCATGATGGGGAAGCCAATCCGCTGCGCGTACTCGCGCGCTTCCTCGATGGTGGCGATGGGCTCGGTGGTGCCGGGGACGACGGGCACGCCCGCCTTGATCATGTTGGCGCGGGCGCGGGTCTTCTCGCCCATGGCGTCCATGGCGGCGGCCGGCGGGCCGATGAAGATGATGCCGGCCTTCTCGCAGGCGCGCACGAAGGACGCGTTCTCGGAGAGGAAGCCGTAGCCGGGGTGGATGGCGTCCGCGCCGGACTCCTTCGCGACCTCCAGGATGCGCTCCTGCACGAGGTAGCTCTCGCGCGAGGGCGGGGGCCCGACGAAGTATGCCTGGTCCGCGGTGCGCACATGCAGCGCGGAGCGGTCTGCTTCGGAGTACACCGCCACCGTGGCGATGCCGAGGTCCTTGCAGGTGCGCATCACCCGGATGGCGATCTCGCCGCAGTTGGCGACGAGCACTTTGCGGATCTTGGGCATGGGCGCCCGTCTAGCATGGGGCGCCCGGGATTGCCCGTTCCTACTTGCGCAGGTTCAGGTACTCATCCATCAGCTGCTTCGCCTGGGCGAGCTTCGCCTCCACGTAGCGGTCGTCCTCGTCCGGCTCCGAGGGCGGAGCGGGGTGCGCGGGGGCCTCCACGGCCTTGCCATCCGGCCCGAAGTCCACCGCCGCCGCCAGCAGGTTGCGCGCGGCATTCCCGCTGAAGAGGCGCGCCAGCGCCGTCGTCTCCACGTCCAGCCAGCGCGCGGCCTGGCGCAGGACGTCCAGATACTCACCCTCCATGGCGCGGGGCGGGCGGCTGGGGGCGGCCATGCAGACGCGTGCGTAGCTGTGCTCCCGGTCCACGTACATGCCCATGGAGCGGTCGCGGAAGTCCTTGGAGAGCGCCTGCGTCATCGCGTCCAGGTGCTCCTCGGGGGAGGACACCTTGCCGGACATCTTGCCGGAGACGAGGGGGATCTCCGCCACGTGCCAGCCGGTGTCGGCCATCGGCTCCGGACGGGGCTCCACCCACTTCACTTCGGGACAGGGGAGGTCCAGCCCCTCGCACACGCCCTTGAGCGTCTGACGCAGAGCGGTGAGGTTTCCTTCGACGTCGGAGAGGAAGAGAACGAGTCGGCGCTGCTGGGACACGTGGGGGGCTCCTTGAGTGGCCCCGTGAAAGCCCCGGCGTTAGCTGAGAATTTCCGGAAGTGACGACGCCCGCCTGCCCCCCAGGCGACGGGAGGCCTGCGGGCGGGCTCCGGGACTACTGCTACAGCGGGATGTTGCCGTGCTTGCGCGGCGGGTTCTCCTGCCGCTTGTCCTTGAGCATCTCCAGCGCGCGGATGACCTTGGCGCGGGTCTCCTCCGGACGGATGACCTCGTCGATGTAGCCCAGCTCCGCCGCCTTGAACGGATTGGCGAACTTCTCGCGGTAGTCGTCCGTGAGCTTCTTGCGCTCGGCGTTGGCGTCCTGGGCCTTGATCAGCTCGTTGCGGAAGATGATGTTCACCGCGCCTTCGGGGCCCATCACGGCGATCTCGGCGGTGGGGTAGGCGTAGTTGATGTCCGCGCGGATGTGCTTGGACGCCATGACGTCGTACGCGCCGCCATAGGCCTTGCGGGTGATGAGCGTGATTTTGGGGACGGTGGCTTCCGCGTACGCGTAGAGCAGCTTGGCGCCGTGGGTGATGATGCCGCCCCACTCCTGGTCGGTGCCGGGGAGGAAGCCGGGCACGTCCACCAGGGTGAGCAGGGGGATGTTGAAGCAGTCGCAGAAGCGCACGAAGCGCGCGGCCTTCACGCTGGCGTCGATGTCCAGGCAGCCGGCGAGCACCGCGGGCTGGTTGGCGACGATGCCCACGCTCTTGCCGTTCATGCGCGCGAAGCCGACGACGATGTTCTTCGCGAAGTGCTCCTGCACCTCGAAGAAGTGCTTCGAGTCGACGATGGCGCGGATGATCTCCTTGATGTCGTAGGGCTTGTTCGGGTTCGCCGGGACAATGGCCTTGAGCGACTCCTCGGCGCGGAACGGATCGTCCTCACACGGCTGCGAGGGCGGGTCCTCCTGGTTGTTGGAGGGCAGGAACGAGAGCAGCTCGCGCGTCATGGCGATGGCGGCCTGCTCGTTCTCCGCGGCGAAGTGGGCCACGCCGGACTTCTGGTTGTGCGTGAGCGCGCCGCCCAGGGACTCCTTGGAGACCTCTTCGTGCGTCACCGTCTTGATGACGTCCGGGCCGGTGATGAACATGTACGACGTGTCCTTCACCATCATGATGAAGTCCGTGATGGCGGGCGAGTACACCGCGCCGCCCGCGCACGGCCCCAGGATGAGCGAAATCTGGGGGACGACGCCGGACGCCAGCGTGTTGCGCAGGAAGATGTCCGCGTAGCCGGCCAGGCTCTCCACGCCTTCCTGGATGCGCGCGCCGCCGGAGTCGTTGAGGCCGATGACGGGCGCGCCCACGCGGGTGGCCAGGTCCATGATCTTGCAGATCTTCTGGGCGTAGGCGCCGGACAGCGAGCCGCCGAAGACGGTGAAGTCCTGGGCGAAGACGAACACCTGGCGGCCTTCCACGGTGCCGTAGCCGGTGACGACGCCGTCGCCGAGGATCTTCTTGTCGCCCATGCCGAAGTCGTTGCTGCGGTGGGTGACGAACTTGTCCAGCTCGCTGAAGGAGCCGGGGTCGAGCAGCAGGTCGATGCGCTCGCGGGCCGTGAGCTTGCCGGCCTCGTGCTGCTTGGCGATGCGGTCGGCGCCGCCGCCCTGCTCGGCCTGCTGCTCCATCTGCTGGAGCCGTGCGCGCAAGGGATCGTTCTCGGGGGTCGTGGCCATGGGAGGCCGCTCTAACACGATTGAAAGTCGCTGGCAGCGCTTCCCTTGCTCCTGGAGGGGTGGGCGAACGGCCGGGCCCGGTGTGCATGGGACGGGGACGGGACGGAAGTTCAGGATTTCCGACACGGCGTCTTCCAGTGGGGAGGCGGGCACAGGGAGGCTGGCGATGCGTGCGAGGCCGGGAGCACTGCAGGTGGGCTCATTCCGGGGCGTCCCCATCCGGGTCCATGTCTCCCTGTTGGTGGCGTTGCCGCTCCTGGCGCTGTCGTTCGGCGGGGCGCTCCAGCGGGCGGCGGAGACAGCGGACGTACCCCCGGGCGCGCTGGGCGGGCACCCGTGGGCGTGGGGGCTGGCGGTGGCGGTGGGGCTGTTCGTGTCGGTGCTGCTGCACGAGATGGCGCACACCTTCTATGCGCTGCGGCATGGCGGCGAGGTGCGCGGCATCACGCTGATGATTGTCGGCGGCGTGTCAGAGCTGGCGGAGGTGCCCAAGCGTCCCCGGGACGAGGCGTTGATGGCGCTGGTGGGCCCGCTGACGAGCCTGGGGCTGGCGGCGTTCCTGGGCGTGCTGACGTGGTTGGTGCATGGCCTGGGGATGTTCCAGGTGCAGTTCGCGCTCTTCACGCTGGCGATGCTCAACGCGGTGCTGGGAGGCTTCAACCTGTTGCCGGCGTTCCCCATGGACGGAGGCCGCATCGTGCGCGCGGCGCTGACGCCCCGGCTGGGAATGGTGCGGGCGACGAAGGTGGCCGCGGGGCTGGGGCGGGTGTTCGCGGTGCTGTTCGGCGTGTGGGGGCTGGTGACGCTGAACCCGTTCACGCTGGTGGTGGCGTTCTTCGTGCTGATGGGAGCGGAGGGGGAGTCGCGGCAGGTGCGGATGAAGGCGCTGCTGGAGCGCGTGAATGTGGAGGCGCTGATGACGCCGCGGATGGTGGGCGTGGACCTGGACCTGTCGATGCAGGACGCGCACTGGGCGCTGCGGCACGAGCACGTGAGCATGTTGCCGGTGACGAGCGCGGGGCGGCCGGTGGGGCGGGTGACGTGGGCGGCGGTGCAGGCGGTGCCGGAGGCGCAGCGCGGAAGCTACGTGGTGCGCGACGCGATGGAGGACGGGGTGGTGGCGGACCTGCGCGAGGACGGGTGGACGGCGCTGCGCAGGATGGCGGAGGCGCGCGTGCCCATGGCAGCGGTGGTGGATGAGGACGGGCTGCTCGCGGGGACGTTGGACTGGAATGACATCCAGCGGGGGCTGGCGCGGGCAGAGGAGGCGGAGCGCAACCGGTCTCGGACGGGGTGGCCGCGCGAGCGGACGGCGTAGGGCTCGCGTCCGGGATGGGACGCGAGCCTTCAGCCGGAACGTTCTAGAAGAAGTAGCTCCAGGTCTGCGCGGCGGTGCCGTTGCAGGCGTAGAGCTGCTGATTGGTCCCCGGCGCGGACGCGCCGCCGATGGAGTCCAGGCAGAGGCCGGAGACGGGGTTCTTCAGCGCGCCCCGCAGATGCCACCGCTGGCTGGTGGTGCCCGAGCACGTGTAGAGCACCGCGGACGAGCCCGCGGTCGTTCCCGCCCCATAGACGTCGATGCACTTGCTGGCGAGGCCGCGGATGGCGCCACCCGTCTGCAGCGACCACAGCTGTGACGCGCTGCTGTTGCAGCCCCAGAGCTGAAGGGCGGTGTTGTCCGCCGTGTTGCCGCTGCGCACGTCCAGGCACAGGCCGTTGACGTTCTTGATCTCCCCGTTGGTGGTCAGCGTCCACTGCTGGCCCACCGCGCTGGGATTGCAGTCCGCCATCACCACGGTCGTGCCGGAGGTGGTGGCGTTGCTGACCGTGCCCAGGCACTTGCCGTTGTTGCCGGAGATGACGGCCTTGTCGAAGATCCAGGTCTGGCCGCCCGCCCCGCTGCTGCACGTGTAGATTTGAATCTGCGAGCCGCTGGTGGTGGAGCCGTTGCGCACGTCGAGGCAGCGGTTCGCCGCGTTGAGCTTGATGCTGTTGTTGCTCTGCCGCGTCCAGGCCTGGGTGGGCTGGCTGGGGTCGCACCGGTTCAGCTTCGTCAGGGTCCAGTCGGCGGTGCTGCCGTACTCGGTGTCCAGGCAGTTGCCGGCGCCGCCCACGAGGGTGCCGGGCCTGCCACCATACACCTGACGCACGCCTTCGACGTCCAGCACGGACAGCTCACCGAAGTGCTTCCAGTGGTCGCCGTAGCAGTAGTTCATGATGGACAGCGTGTCGTAGGCGGTGACCTTCGAATCTCCCGTGGGGGTGAACCACGGCGACGACTCGGTGCAGGTGGGCTCCACGGTGCTCCTCTCGGAGCGGTCCTGCTCGTGGGCGAAGCCCAGCATGTGGCCGAACTCGTGAACCGCGTGGGCCTTGGTGCACGTCTCGCGGTTCACGTAGTAGCCGCTCGAGTTCTTCAGGCCGCAGACGGTGTTGGCCCACACGTCGTACGTAAGGTTCAGGGTCATCCCGTTGTAGACGCCCCCCAATCCCTTGCCGAGCCAGTTGGTGATGGGATTGGCGTCCGCGATGCGGATCCGCACGTCGCTATACGCGCTCGTGCATGCGCCCCAGCCGGTGAAGGCCAGATTGGCCACGCGCGCCCACTGGCCTTCCACGGCCTGCCGGGTCCAGTACCGGCCCATGTCGTCGGTCGGATCGCCATACGTGGGGTTCTCCCAGCAGACGGAGAAGGTCCGCTTGGGCCAGATGGTCGACGAGGCCAGGTACAGCTCTGCCTTGCTCGTGCCCAGTTGGGGCGCCACCGCTTCCACTTCTCCGGAAACTTCGTCCGCCGCTCCGCCACACCCCAGACCCATGGCCAGGCAGGACACGACCCACACCTGCTTCAACGACATGACTTCCCCCTCGTAACCCGCCGCCCGGTGAGGGCGGACGGGGAGGGCAGTCGTGTAACACTTCGAGTGCAGTGTCAGAAGTATTTTACAGTTTGCCGGGAATGACAGAATGCGTCAGCGCTGTGGGAAGGAGGGCTCCGGGTGAATCCGTCCGTCCCCGGCACGTCTGGGTGGGTGTCTCCCACAAGGAAGCCCCATGAAGAGCCTGCTGGTTGGAATGATGTTGGCGTCGACGCTGGGTGCCGGTCCCTCGAAGACGGTGGAGCTGGTGGGCACGGTGCACAGCGAGGACATCGGCAACCAGAGCTCCCGCCGGGCCACGTGGCTGCCCACGCAGCCCAAGCGCATCGAGCAGTTCGAGTTCCACCTGAAGCGCCCCATGAAGGCCGTGCAGCTGGAGTACCAGTGCCACCTCCAGGACACCGGTGATTCGGGGTGGCTGCCCGAGGGCACGCCCTGCGGAACACAGGGCGAGTCACGGCGGCTGGAGGCCTTCGGCATCCGGCTGCGCGGCGAGGGGGCGCACCTGTACACCGTGCGCTACTGGTGCAAGGTGGAGGGACTGGAGCGTCCCATGGGCCCGCTCACGGACGGCGCGATGTGCGGCACCACCGGCGAGGGCCGCAAGCTGTTGGGCATGCAGGTGGAGCTGGTGCGCAAGTAGCCGCGTTCAGTTCTTCTCCGGCAGCGACCAGTTCATCTGGAAGCGGTGCGCGCCGTTGGGGCCACTGTCCAGCCAGCCGGTGATGCTGTCGCTCTTCGCGAGCAGGGGGCCCAGCTCCGTGCTCGCGCCGAAGAACGCGGCAAGGCGCTCGTCGCCCATCACGTCCATCAGCGACACCTGGGACAAGCCTCGCGCCACCTTCTTCGGATCCAACGTGAACTCCACCGCGCGCTTCAGCGGCCCGCCCTTCTCCGGCAGTGACGCGAGCATCGTCTGCGTCACCGTGGAGTCGTTGCCGAACACCAGTTGCTTGCCCTTGAGCCGCACGTAGACGCTGCCGCCCTTGGCCTCCATCGCGTAGCCATCCTCCAGCGTCTTGGCGCCTGGGAACTTCGCCAGCGGGGCCAGCGCCGCCTTCACCGCCGCCGCGTCCGTCACCTCCGCCGCCAGCGCCTGCTTCGCCGCGAAGAAGCGCACCTCTGGCTTGCGCAGCGAACCACGCACCGCCACCGAGTCCACGCCGAACAACACCTGCCCCGTCAGCTGCTTCGCCAGCGCGTCCGTCACCGCCTTCACGTCCTCCGCCGGGCACGCGGGACACACTGTCCGCACCGCGCTCGCCACGGACTCCACCGCCTGCGCCACGCCCGTCGGCGCCACCTGCGCCCTGGCGAAGAGCAGGCCCGTGGGGGACATGGCGCCGTAGGGACTCGTGCCCTTGGCCTGGAAGGGCGGCAGCGGCAGCTTCGTCGTCGTGCCCTCCACCTTCAGCCCCGTCGCCGTGCCGTCCAACGCCAACACGCCGTCCTTCGTGGACAGGTACAGCACGCCCGGCACCGTGGCCATGCGCGCGTCCGCGGCCGCCGCCTTGAGCGCCACCAGCTTCGCGGCCTCCTTGCGGAGCGCGTCGTCCGAATCCGTGCTCAGGAAGGCGCAGGCCTCCTGGCCCTTGATGACGTAGCCGCCGAAGCCACCCGAGGCGCTCGGCGCGCGGAGCGTCGTCACGCCCTTCACCGTGCCCGCCTTCACGTCGCCGTTGCGCGCGAGCACGTTCGCCGTTGCTTCCTGGAACACCTTCACGTCCTTCACCCGCGTGCACGCGATGCGGCCGTCCTGCCGCATGGACACCGTCAGCGGCCCCGTCACGTCGATGCCCTGCGCCTCCATCACCTCCGGCTTCCCGAGGTCGAGCTGCAGGATGGGGTGCAGCTCTCCGCGCCAGGCCTCCGGGTTCAGCAGCTGCGAGTACGCCCCGGCCCGCGTCAGGAACGCGTTCAACCCCTGGAGCTGATCCAGCTGCGGGGCGTGGAGGACCGTGACCGTGGAGGCGGCGACGCGAGGCGCGGGTGCGGCCGCCAGCGTGGCGGCAAGTGCGAGGGCGAGCATGCCCCCACCTGAAAGCGACCCACGGCCCCTGTCAAGGCACTCCCACCCGGGACGCCCATCACCAACGTCCGCGCGGCGCCCCGCTGGCCCTACGCCGGCAGCCGCCCCGTGTTGGCCCAGTCAATCATCCGCTCCGCCAGCTCCTCCGCGCTGCGGCGCAGGTAGGCCAGCTGCAACACCTCGTCGTCCGTGCACGCCAGCGCCATGCGCACCCGCACGCCGTCCACGAAGCGCAGCACCTGCCCGATGCTCAGCGACGCCCGGTCCTCCAGCGCCCCCGCGAACCCCGCCACCTCCGCCTCCGCCGCGCAGCCCTCCGCCAGCAGCGCCGCCACCCACACGGACCGCGCCACCCGGTGCTCGCGCGCCCGCGTGTCCTGGAGCTGAAGACGCCACGGCTGCGCCTCCCAGTGCGCCGCGCCCTCGACGTTCTCCACCAGCTCCCGCCCGCCCTGCGTCCGCGATTCCATCGCTCGCATCATCCGTGCCCCCTCTTCCATCAAGACCTGGGTCCATCCACGGGCGTGACCGGCAGCCTTCCTCCCGTCCACGAGCAGGGCTCGCGAATGAGCGGCTTTCCGGAAAAGACGCACTCCACCTGTTTTCTTGCCCGCCCGGAGGGATGCGTGGACTGTCATTCGCGGACGCTCCCGTGCAGGTGGGAAAGCCTCTCGCCGGCGCCGTCTCCAACCCGCCGGCGAGAGGTCACCGGGGCGACCGGTGCCTTCCTGCTTTGAGGGATTGTCGCGAAGCGGCGCGAGTGGATTCTCGGACCCCGGTGCGAGGCGGGATGTTCACGTGGGGACAGTGAGCGGCCCTCGGGACGTATTGGGTCGGAGCCCGTCTCTCACGCATCGTTCGCAGTCCGGTTCCGG
The DNA here is from genome assembly GCF_003668935.1 of Corallococcus sp. AB032C. Classification (NCBI taxonomy): domain Bacteria; kingdom Pseudomonadati; phylum Myxococcota; class Myxococcia; order Myxococcales; family Myxococcaceae; genus Corallococcus; species Corallococcus sp. AB032C. The sequence continues at coordinate 51,558 of NZ_RAWP01000057.1, forward strand.
GGGACGGGGTGGTCGACCGCGTCTTTGTCGGGACCGTCACGGCCTTCCGGGGGGAAGCCACCATGTCGAACCTGCTCGACCTGCCGCGTCAGGCATTGATGGACCTGCGCTCGCGCCTCAGCCATCTGCCGCTCGTGTCCCACTTGCACAGACGGCACGCGCCCAACAGCCTGTCCCTGTCCAGTCCGGCGCCGCAGGACTCGGTGCTGGCGGATCCACAACGCGTGGAGATGTGGCGCCGCGCGGTGGAGCGCTACGTGCGCCCCAACCAGGTGGTGGTGGACGTGAAGGCCGGCACCGGCCTGCGCACCTTCCTCGCCGCGCACCAGAACCCGCGCAAGCTGTACGCGGTGGATGACTCGCGTCTGTTGGACACCACGCAATGGGTGGCCCGCCGCAACGGCCTGGACCGCATCGCCTTCGTGCGCGAGCCCACCTGGCACTTCCAGCCGCAGGAGAAGGCGGACGTGCTGCTGCATGAGCTGCTGGGAGATGCGCTGCTCGATGCGGGGCTCGTGCCCCGGATGCTGGACTTGCGCTCGCGCCTGCTCAAGCCCGGCGGCCGCATCCTCCCCAACCGCTTCGAGGTCTACGTGGAGCCCGTGCAGTTGCGCGAGGAGGCGTGCGTCCCGTTCATCTGGACGCAGCACCTGCCCCACGTGGACTTCCGCTGCCTCCAGTCGCTGCGCGAGGCGATGAGCCCGTCGTACTTCACGCGGCTGGTGCGCTCGTACGAGGTGGACCACCTGCTGTGCGAGCCGGAGCCCGCGTTCGGGTTCGACCTGGAGACGATGCGCGCGGAGGGGCTGCCCTCGCGCGTGCGCATCCAGCGGCCGGTGGAGGAGGACGGGCGGGTGGACGGCTTCTGCCTCTTCTACAAGGTCGCCTTCGACGCGGAGCTGGCCTTCGACGTGTCGCCCATGCGCGAGCGCAACACCACGGCGATGACGCTCCTGCGCGTGGAGCCTCGCGAGTTCAACCGCTACGACACGCTGGACTTCGAGCTGGAGTTGCCCAATCCGTCCGACCCGCGCACCTGGCGGTGGCAGTTCACCTGACGGCGGTGCCGGAGCCCGGAGTGATGCCCGGTGGACAGCCTGCCTGCCTCCGGGTGTCGCCGGAGGTGGGCGCACTGCCTAGCTTGCATGGCGCATGAGACCGTTCCGACTCCTCGTCCTGCTCCTCGTCTCCGCCGCCGCGCTGCCCGCGGCGGCCCAGGCCCCCCGCACCGTGGCGGGCGTGTGTGGCCGCACCAACTGGGTCTGTGTCGCGGAGTGCATTGACGCGGAGTGCGTCGACAAGTGCATGCGCGAGGGCTGCGAGGACGCGCTCAAGCGGCTGAAGGCCTGCACCAGCAAGGCGGCCTGCGCGCCGGATGACACGGCGTGCGCGGCGAAGTCGTGTGGCCTCACCTGCGAGAAGTCCTTCGAGCCCGCGCCCAAGAGCCCGGAGAAGCTGGTGGCGAACCCGTGCGAGGGCGACAAGGCACCCAAGGGCACGGCGGTCCCCAAGGAGCTGGTGGGCACGTGGGTGCTGTCCGCGGCGAGCATCCCGGACACGGACCAGGGAAAGGAGGAGCGCATCGACGTGCAGCCCCGGTCCGACTACGCGCGGGCGTTGCAGATCACGCCGAGCGGATGCTTCGTGATGCGGACGAAGCTGGATGACGCGACGCTCGGGCGCGGCAGCACGCTGGATGTTCGCGCGTGGGGCCGGCTGGAGGTGAAGGACAAGAAGCACCTGGCGCTGCGCACGCAGGACGGTCAGGCGGTGGGCCCGGTGTGCGGCAAGGAGCGCGTGGTGCCCTTGTCCAAGGGGAAGTTCAAGGGCGGGGACTTCACGTACGCCATTGAAGAGAAGGACTCGCTCGTGCTCACGGTGCCGGGCGCCACCCGGCAGACGTTCCAGTTCGAACGGGAGAAGCAGGAAGCGCCGGAGCCGCACCCCAAGCCTTGAGGAGGACCTTGCCCCCACCGGGGTGCACGGGTGAGAAGGACGCCATGGCAGGCCGCGAGCGGATGGCGAGCATGGACGCGGCGTGGCTCCAGATGGAGGAGCCCGCGAACCTGATGATGATCACCGCGGTGCTGTGGTTCGACGGCGCCGTGGACCTGGAGCGCCTGCGCGCGGTGGTGCGCGAGCGGCTGGTGGAGCGCTATCCGCGCTTCCGTCAGCGGGTGGTGCCCGGGCCGCTGGGCGCGCCGCACTGGGAGGATGCGCCGGACTTCGAACTGGAGGAGCACCTGTCCACGCTGCGCGTGCCGGAGTCGGCGGGACGCGCGGGGCTGGAGGCGCTCGTCGGGGACTGGCTGGGTGTGCCTCTGGAGCGCTCCCGTCCGCTGTGGCACTTCCACCTGGTGCGCGGTGCGCCGGGCGGGGATGTGCTGCTCGCGCGGCTGCACCACTGCATCGCGGATGGCATCGCGCTCGCGCGGGTGTTGCTGTCCCTCACGGATCCGGTGGACGCAGCCGCCGTGCCGGAAACCTGGGATGAAAGCCAGGAAGCGGTCACGCCTTCCGAACCGGAGCGGCGGCCAGGCGCTCCTGGCTGGCTGCGTTTCGCCCGGGGCGCCCGCTCCGCGCTGCGCAAGGGCGCGGAGATGGTGCGTGAGCCCATCCTCGCGGGCGACCTTGTTCGCGAAGGCGCGAAGGGCGCGGCGGCATTGGGGAAGCTGCTGGTGCTGCCTCCGGATCCACGCTCTCCCTTGCGCGGACCGCTGGGCCCCCGGAAGGTCGCCGCGTGGTCGGAGCCCATTGAGTTGGAGCGGGTGAAGGCCGTGGGCCGGACCCTGGGCGGCACGGTGAACGACGTGCTGCTCACGGCGGTGACGGGCGCGCTGCGGCGCTACCTGGCCACGCGGGACGCTCCGCTGGAGGACGTGCACGCGCTGGTGCCGGTGAACCTGCGGCCCATGGATGTGCCGGTGCCTCGCGAGCTGGGCAACCGCTTCGGCGTGGTGTTCCTGCGGCTTCCCATCCACCTGGCGGAGCCGCGCCGCCGCTTGCGCGAAGTGGCGAAGCGGATGGAGCACCTCAAGCGCTCGCCGGAGGCCGTGGTGACGTCCGGCGTGCTGGAGTTGCTGGGCCGCACGCCCGCGGCGCTGGAGCGCGCCGTCGTGGACGTGATGGGCGCCAAGGCGTCGCTCGTCGCCACCAACGTGCCCGGGCCGCGCCAGCCGGTGTCGCTCGCGGGCAGCCGGCTCAAGGGACTCACGTTCTGGGTCCCCCAGGCCGGCCACGTGGGCCTGGGGGTCAGCCTCTTCAGCTACTCGGGACAGGTGACCGTGGGCGTGGCCTCGGATGCGTCACGCGTGCCCGACCCGGGGGCCCTCGTCGCCGCGTTCCAGGAGGAGCTGGACGCGCTGGCGACGCTGGCCCCCTGAGCGCTATTTCGCGAAGAGCTTGTGCGGGTCGTACTTGCCGCGCACTTCCTTGAGCTTCGCGCGGATGGCGTCCGGCCAGGCGCTGTCGAAGTGCTCCGCGGAGTGGACCTTGCCCATGAAGTTGATGGTCATCTCCGGCGACAGCCACGGCTTCAGCTCCGCGCGCAGGCCCTCCGTGGCGCCGGGCAGCACTGTCTCGAACAGCGGCGGGTGCATGCCCACCAGGCCGACGACGAAGTTGCCGCCGCGGCCGCCCACCGCCGAGCCGCCCGCCACGTCCTTCTGGCAGGCGCCGCCCAGGTGCCGCAGCTCCAGCAGGAAGTACGGCGTCTGCACGCCCGCGCCCACGTGGCGCAGCAGCGTGGTGGCCAGGTCCTGGTCCACGTGGGTCAGCATCATTCCGTGGGTCCAGACGGGGCTGGGCTTGTCCGGATCATTGTGGATGCGCGCGATCTGCGTCACGGGCAGCTCGCCCAGCATGTCCATGTAGAGGGGCGCCAGCGCGCGCAGGGGCGCCGCCAGCTTCGCGCCCTCTTCCGTGGAGCCCGGGAAGGCGAAGCGCAGGTTGATCACCGTGCGCCCCTGCAGCGGGGGCGGGATGAAGTCGAACGGCGGGAAGCGCATGACGGCGATGCTCGTGGACACGCGCGCGTCCGCCTCCGACGTCCACTTCACCCAGCCGCGCAGCACGGCCTCGATGTGCTCCTCCGCGAAGAAGAGGCTGCCCGCGTAGAGCGAGCGCATCTCCACCAGTTGGAGCTTCACCTCCGTCACGATGCCGAAGCCGCCCTTGCCGCCGCGCAGGCCCCAGAACAGGTCCGGGTGGTGCTCCGCGCTCGCCTCCACCGTCTCCCCGTCACTGGTGACGAGCGTGTAGCCGACGACGTAGTCGGAGCTGACGCCATGGCTGCGCACCAGCGGCCCCAGGCCACCGCCGAGCAGGTAGCCCACCACGCCCACGTTCGTGGACGAGCCGGCGATGGGCGTCAGGCCGTGCTTCGCCGCCTCTTCGATGACCGGCTCCCAGCGCGCGCCCGCGCCAATGGTGGCGATGCGCGTCGCGGGGTCGATGCTCACGTGGTTCAGCGCCTTCGTGGAGAGGAGCACGCCAGAGGTGACGGGCGCGTACGTGCCGTGCCCCGTGGCCTGCACGGAGACGGGCAGCTGGTTCTCCCGGGCGAAGCGGATGGCCTCCGCCACGTCCTTCGTGGACTTCACCGCCACCACGTACTGCGGCGAGTGCGTGACGAGGACGTTGAAGCCGGCGCTCTCCGGGGCATAGCCCGCGTCGTTGGGGGTGTAGACGGGACCGCTCACGCGGGCGGCGAGGGACTGGGTCATGGGGCGTTGCTCCTTCGTGTCAGCCAGCCCTTGCGGGCCGGGAGGGGGACTCGGGTGCGCTGCGGTGCCGCGTCCAGGGCGTTCGAGCGCGAAGCAGCATAAACCTGGAAGTCAGGTCCGTACACGGAAGCATTCGGTGACAACACGAACCGGGGTTCAACGGGCCGGCCTCCCGGCACCCCTACAGCAGGCCGTGCTCCTCCAGCTTGTTGTAGAGCGTGCGCCGGCTCACCCCGAGCAGCCGAGCCGCCAGCGTGCGGTTGTCACCCGAGCGCTTCAGCGCATCCCCCAGCGCTTCCTTCTCCACGTCCTTGCGACGTGACTCCAGCGTGACGGAGTCGGACGGCGACGGAGGCAGCGGCGCGGCGACGGGCGGTGGCGCGAGTCCTGGCTGGCGGTTGAGCTCGCGCGCCACGTCCTCGCTGGTGAGCATGGGCCCGTCGGAGAGCACCACCAGCCGCTCCAGGAAGTTCTGCAACTGGCGCACGTTGCCGGGCCACGGCTGGGCCTGGAGCGCCCGCTGGCCGTCTTCGCTCAGGGTGAACGGAGGGCGGCCGTTGCTCTTGGCGTGCACGTCCAGGAAGTGGCGGGAGAGGGCCGCGATGTCCTCCGGCCGCTCGCGCAGCGTGGGCAACCAGAGGGGCACCACGTTGAGCCGGTAGAAGAGGTCTTCGCGGAAGGTGCCCCGGCGCACGCCGTCCTCCAGCGACTGGTGCGTGGCCGCGACGAAGCGCACGTCGACCTTCACTGTCTGCGTTCCGCCCAGCCGTTCGAACTCGCGCTCCTGGAGTACGCGCAGGAGCTTCACCTGCACTGCGGGGGACACGTCGCCAATCTCGTCGAGGAACAGCGTGCCGCCGTGCGCCAGCTCCACGCGGCCGGGCTTGCGCGTCGCCGCGCCGGTGAAGGCGCCCTTCTCGTAGCCGAACAGCTCGCTCTCCAATAGCGTGTCCGGGAGCGCCGCGCAGTGCAGCTTCACGAACGGGCCCGCGCGCCGGGGACTGTTTTCGTGCAGGGCTCGCGCGGCCAGCTCCTTGCCCGTGCCGGACTCGCCTCGGAGCAGCACCGTGGCGGTGCCCTGGGCGGCCTTCACCAGCAGGGCCTTCACGTCCTTCATCGCGCGGCTCGCGCCCATGAGCAGGCTGTCCAGTCCGTCCGGCGCCTTGCCGGTGCCGCGCGTGGGCTCCGGGTCCTGGCTCGCGTGGAGCAGGGCCTTCTTCAGCGTGAAGAGGAGCTCCTCGCGGTCGAAGGGCTTGAGCACGAAGTCCGCCGCGCCCGCCTTCATCGCCTCCACCGCGAGCGGCACCGTTCCGTGCGCGGTCATCAGCAGCACGGGCACGTCCGGCCAGCCGCGTCCCACCTCCGCGAGCAGCTCCATGCCGCTCATGCCCGGCATGCGCACGTCGCTCAGCACCACGTCGATGGGGCGGCGCGCGAGCAGGGCCAGGGCGTCCTTCGCGCTCGATGCCGGATGCGGAGTGAGGCCCGCCTGGGTGAGCAGCGCGCCCAGCACCTTGAGCAGCGCGGGATCATCGTCGACCACCAGGACGTGGCCCTTCAGTGCTTCGCTCACGCGGCTTCTCCCTCGGATGCCGGGGCCTGGGAAACGGGGGCCGCCGGCAGGCGCAGGCGGAGGATGGTGCCATGCCCCTCGCCGCTCGTCAGGGACGCAGTGCCGCCGTGCGCCTCCGCCACGCGTCGCACGAAGGCCAGCCCCAGGCCGCTGCCCGTCGCCTTGGTGGTGAAGAAGTCGTCGAAGGCCCGCTCGCGCGTGCGCGCGTCCATGCCGCTGCCGGTGTCCTGCACCTCCACCACCACCGCGCCGCCGTCCCGCAGCGTGCGCACGGTGAGGGTGCCGCCCTCGGGCATGGCCTCGTAGGCGTTGCGCACCAGGTTCTCCAGCGCGTTGGCGAGCAGGTCCTCGTCTCCCGCGCACTCGGGCAGGCCAGGGGCGAGCTCCTTCTTGAGTTCCACTGCTCCTGGCGTCGCGAAGGCCTGGAGTGACAGCACGCCCTCCACCAGCCGGTTCAAGTCCAGCGGCCGGCGCAGCGGCTCCACTCGCGCGAGGCGCTGGTACGTGCCCGCCACTCGGTCCAGGCGCTCCACCTGCTCCAACAGCAGGTCCAGGAAGTCACCGTGCGCGTCCCAGGAGTGGCCGCGCGCGTGCTCCTCTTTCAGGTACTGCGCGGCGCCCTTGAGCGCGGCGATGGGGTTCTTCAGGTCGTGCGCCATCTGCGCGGAGAAGCGCCCCAGCGTGGCCAGTTGCTCCAGGCGCTCGCGCTGGGTGACGAAGGCGGTGACACCCCGCCGCGCCGCCGCGAGCAGCGAGAACGTGATGGCGGTGGTGCCCACGACCAGCGCTCCGGATTCGGCGGCGAAGGCGCGGAAGAGCACGAGGTATGCGAGCACGCCCACCAGCGCGAGCACGACCGCGTGCATCGCCGCGTTCGTGGCGCGCGCGTCCTTGCCGAAGAGCTGGAAGCGCAAGGACGCGGTGGCCATCACCGGCAGGCCCAGCAGCGTGCCCACGTTGCCCAGCTTCGGCACGGGCAGGGCCATGTCCGCCGCCAGGTCCGTGAGCAGCAGCGCGACGAGCAGCGTCAGCCCCAGCAGCATCAGGCCCGCTCGCGCCCGTTCGTCCTGCGAACTCTCCGTGCTCGTGTGGCGCAGGTGGCGCGTGAGCAGCACGAAGCCCGTGGTGAGGATGGGGATGACGCCCAAGGCGACCGCGAGCCCGAAGCGGAAGGTGTAGATGCGCTCCTGCAGCGCGGGCACGCCCATGGCGATGATCATCGTCAGCGCGAGCGCGCCCATCACCGCGTAGGTGCCGTACAGGACCCGGGCGGAGCGGCGGCGGCGGCCCACGAACGCGAGGATGAAGTGCAACGCGCACGGCAGCGTCATCAGCGCCGCGGCGAAGCCCATCAGCCGCCAGCCGGTGTCCCCTGAACGCGCCAGCCCGAAGGCGGAGAAGTTCCAGGTCGACAGCGCGATGGACAGCAGTGACAGCGGCAGCGCGAGGGGGCTTCGTCCCACGCGGGCGAGCGCGATGCCGGCGAGCGCGAGCTGCCCCGCGCACGCCAGCAGACTGAGCCACATGGCGCCCGTCATCGCGCGCCTCCGTGGCTCAGAGCATGCCCAACCGGCGGGCGTTGGCGGGGTCGACCGCCGCGGACTCCCAGCGCCGCACCGCGGCCTCGCGCTCCGCGTCGGGAGCGTCCGCGTAGTAGCCCAGCGTGTCGTGCAGGGCGCGGCTCAGCTCCTCGATGGCGGCGAGCCGCACGTCCAGCTCACGGTGTCGCAGCGCGGCCACCAGCCAGTCCGCGCGGCGGCGGCTGCGGTTCTCCGCCCACCACGCCGACCACTGGCGCGGCTGGAGACCCAGCGTGGCGCGGGTGACTTCGCGCAGGGCCTCCGCGGCGGCCTGCGCGCACATCGCGTCGTCGCTGCCGGTGAGGTTGATGAGGCCCTCGATGGCGTCGCGGTCGTGCAGCGTGCCCAGGGCACGGGCCGCCAGCGAGCGGCGCAGCGCGTCCCGGCTGGCCAGCTCCTGGCGCAGGTCGCGCAGGGACGCGTCCAGGCGCGGCAGGTGCTTGAGCGCGGCGGCGGCGGCTCGCGCGGCGCTGGAGATGTCCGGCTCCATGTCGAACAGGCCGCGCAGCACGCCGTCCACCAGCTCCGCGTAGGGCAGGTTGCCCGCGGTGAGCAGCGCCAGGTAGCGCGTGTCCGCGTCGTTCGAGTCCAACAGCGGCGCCAGCGCGAGGGCCGCGGGACGGCCCAGGCGCGACAGGGCCGCGGGGATGGGGCCCAGCTCGTCCGCTTCCGGCAGCTCCACGACGGGCAGGCGGCTCCAGGCGGTGGGGCCGGGGAAGTGCTGCGCGAGCACCCGGGCGCTGGCTTCAGGTGAACGCGCCAGCTCCGCGATGGCGCTGGAGCGCTGGGACGCGTCCGGGCCGGTGAGCCGGCGCAGGAGCGGCGTGAAGTCCGGGGGCGGGCGCTCTTCCGGCGACAGCACGCGTGGAGGCAGGGCGGCGGCGCGGCCCAGGTTGGCCACGCCTCCACGGCCGAAGACGGGGTTCCACCCGAGCCCCGCGACCACGGCGGGCGCGGGAGCGGGCTGGACCGGGGCCGGGAAGCCGGGCACGTCCACGTCGATGGTGATGTCCTCTTCCGGCGCGCGCAGCTCGGACACGCGCTGCTTGCGGAAGAGGATGAGCTCCTGGAAGGCGGCCGGCAGGTCCTGGCAGAACAGGATGTAGTCGCTCAGCCGGCGCTGGCTCATCGGCTTCTGGCCGCAGTCGCCGTAGAGGATGGCCACGAGGCGGCCCTTCACCTCCACCGGGTACAGGAAGACGGTGCGCGGGGCCTGGCGTCCGAAGAGCTCCAGGTAGTGCCGCGTGAGCGCGTCCGGAGGCAGCGGGCCCGCGTAGCTGCCGCGCGTGACGGCGACGGTGCGGAAGACGCTGCTCGCGTCCAGGGGGATGGAGACCAGGGAGAGTGCGTTCGCGTCCAGGCCCTCACCGCGCGCGTCCCAGCCACCCGCGGCGCCACGCACGACGGCGAAGGCGGCCACGTAGTCGAACGTGCGGCGGCCGAAGCGCAGCGCCACGTCCAGCAGGCGGTCCAGGTCTCGCGTCGACTCGCGCAGCGCGGAGCGGGCCTGGGGCAGCGTCCATTCCGGCACGGCGGCATCCGGCGCGCTGGAGGCACCCGGAACGGAGGCGGGCTCCGGCGCGCGAGGACGGGTCGCGCCCTGCGTGGACGCGGGGTTGCTGAAGATGATGAACGACGGCTCGCCCCGGAGCGGCGCCGGGGGAACCGGCGGCTGGGTCGGCGTGGCGGCCTGGGCCGCGCGGGCCTGCTGCTCGGGCGAGGGCGGCCACACCGCGGGACGGGCTCCCGGGGGC
>NZ_RAWP01000058.1:0-60045 GCF_003668935.1 Corallococcus sp. AB032C
GAGCTGGCGGGGCTGGTGCTGGGGTTCGCGGGGGTGGCGCTGCTCAACCTGGGCGGGGACATGAGCGGCGGAGGCGTGGCGGCGCTGGCGGTGGTGGTGGCGCCGGCGGCGTGGGCCTTCGGGTCGGTGTGGAGCCGGCGGTTGCCGATGCCCGCGGGGTTGATGACGCCAGCGACGCAGATGTTGAGCGCGGGCGTGATGATGATGGCACTGAGCCTCGCGTTGGGGGAGCGGATGGCGGACGCGGTGCCCCCGCGAGCGATGGTGTCGTTCGTGTATCTGGTGGTGTTCGGTTCGCTGGTGGCGTTCAGCGCGTATGGCTATCTGCTGAAGCACGCGAGGCCGGCGCTCGCGACGAGCTATGCGTACGTGAACCCGGCGGTGGCGGTGCTGCTGGGCGTGGTGTTCGCGGGAGAGACGCTGGGCCCCATGACCTGGGGCGCGATGAGCGCCATCCTGGTCGCGGTGATGCTGCTGGCCCGCGGGAAGCGGTGAGCCGGTTCAGCGTCCACAGCGGCTGATCTTGGAGATGCACATCGTCAGGGCATTGGCGAAGCCGTGGGCGTAACAGCTCTCGTGCCAGGACTGGGCAATCAGCGGATCATTGACCTGGGTGGGCACGCGGGTCATCTGGAAGAACGAGCGGAGCTCGCCGCCATGGAGCTGGGGACCGTTGCGATCCTCGTAGTTGCGGGCGTAGTTCTCGAAGGTGATGCGGTCCGCTCCGCTCTCCGCGACCACACCGCCCCAGTGATACTCCCACACCGGTTCGCAGTAGACAGGCGCAGGAACGAGCGCCACCGGGCGGGGAGCCACCTCGTCCCGCATCCGCATCCAGTTGCGGTTCTGGGCATCCTGATAGCGCTCCATCGCGCCCACGGAGTACGTCTGGAACGCATCGCCCACCCGCGGGTCCGCATAGGCATTGAGGCCCAGCCGGAAGAGGACCTGCTCGTAACGTGTGCGGAGCGTGAGCCCGTTGAGGGTGACGCCGTTGAGCGTCATCGCGGCATTGGCGCGGACCCGGTTCACCAGCCGGCCATAGTTGCGGCCAATGGGGCCGTTGAAGCCCGCGAGCGCCGCCATCTGGGCCACAGGGGTATTGGCGCCCGCCAGCGCGTGCTGCAATCCGACCTGGTAATCGTTGACCGCGCGTTGCCGGGCCGCGGCGGCGTTGGGGCCCTCTGCCTGTCCATGGAAGAGGAACGTGGTGAGGAGCTCCGCCAGCCGGAAGGGGATGTCGCCATGGGCCGGAAAGGCAGGGGCCCATCCTCCGAGCTGCCAGCGCGGTAGGTTGAGGAAGAGCTGATTGCCGGACTGCGTGAGCCTCACGGTGCGCTGCGAGTCCTGCTGCTCCCCCATGACCTTGCCGGAGATTTCGTTGCAGTTCTGCGACACGGCGGGCTCGAGGTGCCCGTTCTCGGACATCGCCACCTGGAACAGACGCTTGGGTCCGGGGCCGCTCAGGAAGGGCAGACAGCCCGGCTGCGCGGGGGGCCCGATTTCAAGGTAGCGAGGCCCGGGGACCTTGGCGATGCGATAGCTGGAGCCCACGGACTTCAACGCGCGGTTGCACCGGGTGATGGCGCGCTCCGTGGCGAAGAAGTGCTTGGCCTGCTCGTGGCGGGGGTCGGTGTCCTCGATGGCGAGTTCGTTGTCATCCGAAACCCGGAGCGCGATCTGGTTGTGCGCCCGCACCATGACGTTCACCGTCCCCGAGTTGATGAGGAAGCTGTCCCCGTGCGTCTTCGGGTGGGGGTGGGGCCGCACTCCATCCCGCTGGGTCTCGAAGGTGGCGTTGTGGAGGTTGACGTCCTGGGCGACGAACTGGGCGTTCGGGATGACGTGGTACGCCTGAAGCGCGGGAGTGGGACAAGTCCCCGCCCAGGAACCCGAGAGCTGCGCACGCGCACCCGAGAGGGCCTGTGCCGCCAGGGCCTCGGCCTCTGCTTCCAGGGCCTCATCCACGAGCAGCCCGGTCCCGCCGTTCCCGTGAGGGACGCGCCCCGCGCGCTGTTGCAGCACATGCACCAGCTCATGCGCGAGGATCCGGGCCCCGCGAGCCAGGTCGAGTTCGAGTGCGCCCGGAGCGAAGAGAATCTGCTCTCCCCAGCAGAGGGCCTTGGCCCCCAGCCTCGCGACCAGGGGATGCTCGTGCAGGCGCACAGCGCTCAGGTCGGCCCCGAAGGCGCGCTCGAACCGGACACGCAACCGCCATGGGAGTGCCTGGCCCCGAGCGCAGGCCTGCGCCAGGAGCGAGGGGGTGATCCAACGGTGCCGAGCATCCAAGTTCCGTGCTCCCAATGTATCGGGGCGTGTCCCGTGAAGGGTCTATTAGACCAGGGCTCCCCCGCACACGCGAGCCGCTGACGACATCGCCAGAGGAGGCAATAGAGTCCGGCACGTGCGTCCCGTGACGAATCTCTGGATTGTCTGCGTCCTGCTGACAGCGTGTGCTGGCGGTGCACGGCATTCCCGGCATGGGGACCTGGGGTTCGTGGATTCGGAGACCGCTGGGAAGGCACGGCACGCGGCGTACGTGGCGGAACAGGCCACAGCATCCGCAACCCGGGCCGCTGCGTCTCCCCTGCTCCGAGCCATTCCGGCAGCCGTGCTTGCGGCGATGCAGCAGGACCATGACGCGGATGAACTGGAGAAGCAGCTCGCCGAATGCGCGGTCCAGGCGGAGCAGTTGGGGAACGCGCGCTACTTCCACGGCCGACCTCCGACGCGCCAGGAGTGCGCCGAGGTGGTGGAGCAGGACCGCTGCGGCAAGCCTGTGACGCGGGCCATGTTCCTGGGCAGGCAGAAGCACGTCCTCGCCCTTCAGTGCGCTGAAGAGGTTTTGAAGGAGCTGTGGCCCGCGCCCTTCAGCATCGAGCAGCGCTACCGCTTCTACCCGAACGCCCGCTTCCTGGAGACCATCAGCCGGGAGAAGGAAGCGCGACTCATCGCCGACGGATGCACCGAGGACCTTCGAGGCACCATCAAGCCCGACCTCGTCCTGCACGGAGACCGCAACCTACTTGAGGCCGTACTCACCCTGGACTTCAAGTTCCCCTGTCCTGACACCAATCCACCTCGCTGGACCGAATACGGAAGCAACAGCCCCTACGCCTACGAGTCCCAAGGGGCTATCTACGAGAAAGCACTGGGTGGACGAGCCATGCTCGTGTCGCCCAAAACTGGCGTGGAGCCATTCAAGCGATGAAGCCTGTCTTCCCGAGCATCCGACTTCGCGGCAGGGGCGAGTGGCTCGCCGGAAGAGATGGCGTCGTGCTTGCCTTCTTCATCCATCGCGACCACTCGGAGGTAGGGCCTGCGATCTGGCGATCAATCCAAACCTATCTTCGCGCCATCCCGCCCGGTTCACTCAACTGGTACACGTCGGCGGACGGAGACATGGTCCCGCTGGATGACGAAGGCTGGGAACACAATCGCCATGTGGTGATCGAGCGTATCGGGGGAGGGAGCCGGACCGTGGAGCTGCGGGAGAGCCCCAGCGAAACCGGAAGCTACCAAGTCGAATACTACGGCCGACGGCTCGACAGCCCCATCCATGATGCTCCCGCCACCACGCTCTCGTTCACGTTCCCCACGGAGTACCTGCTGGAGCATGGCGCGGTCCAACTGCGCGCGCTGGCCTTGGAACTGGCTCGTGAGCTGCCCTTCAACTTCGGATACGCCAGCTTCGCCCTTGTCTCGACACAGGGCTCCTGGGCCGCGGGGGATTGGGACATCACCGAAGCACTCCTCGCTCGCTACCCCGGCCTGGATGCGCCTCATGCCACGAGATTCAGTTCAATCCTCGGAACCAGAGCCCTAGGTCCCTACTGGCTCACCTTCCTGGGACAGCCACTGCTGGGACAACTGGGCGGCATCGACGCGCTCCGGAACGCGCTCCCCTTCCCAGAGGTCTCCCTGCTCCCATTGGACGGCGAGCGCGCGCTCGTCACTCTCGACGACTGGCCAGACCCCATCGACACACAGACGAAGGCCATTCCCCCCCAGTACCGCATGCTGGCCCGCCTGATGGAGCCCTTCCTCTTCCAGTACGAAGGAGAAGGGCTCCCTCTCTACAAACAGGACACGAATCAGTGGGTCCGTCGGTTCCTCCAACCCTGATGCCAACACAACAACCGCTCCATCAGCGCATACGTCCCGCGACAAACCTCTGGATAGCCTGTGTCCTGCTGACAGCGTGTGCTGGAGGGTCACGGCATTCCCGGCATGGGGACCTGGGGTTCGTGGATTCGGAGACCGCTGGGAAGGCACGGCACGCGGCCTACGTGGCGGAGCAGGCTTCCGCGCGGGCCGCGACCCAAGCCATCGCCTCACCGTTGGTCAAGGCCATTCCTCCGGCCGTGCTCGCGCTGATGCAGCAGGACCATGACGCGGATGAGCTAGAGAAGCAGCTCGCCGAGTGCGCGGTCCAGGCGGAGCAGTTGGGGAACGCGCGCTACTTCCGCGACAGGCCTCCGACGCGCCAGGAGTGCGCCGAGGTAGTGGAGCAGGACCGCTGCGGCAAACCCGTGACGCGGGCCATGCAACTCGGCAAGCAGAAGCACGTGCTCGCCCTCCAGTGCGCTGAAGCGGTGTTGAAGGAATTGTGGCCCGCGCCCTACAGCATTGAGCAGCGCTACCGCTACTACCCGAACGCACGCTTCCTGGAGACCATCAGCCGGGAGAAGGAAGCACGACTCATCGCCGACGGCTGCACCGAGGAACTCCGAGGCACCATCAAGCCGGACCTCGTCCTGCACGGCGACCGCAACCTGCTCAAGTCCGCGCTCACCCTGGACTTCAAGTTCCCGTGCCCGGACAGCAATGAGCCACAATGGACTCGCTATGGAGGGAACAGCCCGTACGCCAGCCAGACCCAGCAAGAAATCTATGAGCAAGCGCTGGGTGGACGAGCTCTTCTCGTCTCTCCACGGAAAGGCGTAAGGGCATCAGGGCCATGAAAGAAGCTTTTCCCCTCATCCGGCTTCGTGGCCGAGGCGGCTGGCTCGAGGGACGCGATGGCGTGGTCGTGTCCTTCTTCATCCATCGTGACCACACAGAGGTTGCGCCCGCCATCTGGCGAGCCATCGAGACCTACCGCCGAGCAATCCCCGCCGGCTCACTGAATTGGTACACATCCGCTGACGGCGACATGGTGCCGCTCGACAGTGCGGGCTGGGAGCACAACCGACGGGAAGTGATTGATTGTATTGGAGGCGGCGGAAGGACCGCGGAGTTGAGAGAGAGCCCCAGCGAAACAGGTGGCTACCAGGTCGAGTATTACGGACGGCTGCTCAACAGCCCGTTCCATGATGCTCCCGCTACAGCCTTGGCGTTCACGTTCCCCACGGAATACCTCCTGAGACACGGTGCGGAGCACTTACGTGCCCTCGCATTCGAGCTGGCTCGCGAACTTCCCTTCAACTTCGGGTACGCAAGCTTCGCCATTGTGTCGACACAGGGCTCCTGGGCATCAGGAGATTGGACGCAACTGGAGGCGCTCCTCTCTCGCTACCTGGGGCTGGATGTCTACAACGTCGGCAGGGCCAGCAGCGTCATCGGAACCCACGGCCTGGGCCCCCACTGGCTCACCTTCCTGGGACAGCCCCTCTTGGGCAGGCTTGGAGGCACCGAAGCGCTGCGGAGCGCGCTTCCCTTCCCCGAAGCCTCGCTTATCCCGATGGATGATGACCGACTGTTGATCACCCTCGGCGAAGAGCCCAGTGCCCTCGATACGAAGGATGGCGCCATTCCGCCTCAGTACCTGGCACTGGGGAGAATGTTGAAACCATTCATGTTCGAGTACACGGGTGACATCGATGGTATCCAGCACGACGTGAATCGCTGGCGCCGGCGGTTGTGTCCTTAAACAAATAGGCATCCGCGTCTGGATTTTACGGGCTTACGACAGCGGTTCGAATACCTCCCACGGGGGATTGAGCGCTACAGATATGTAGCGGACCGTTGTATTCATGCCCACCGCTCCCATGCCGTGCGCGGGTGATATCGCGCAGGTCCGACACCGCCAATATCTGGTCAACGAGGTCGTGGCTCCTTCGGATGTCCGGGAGCAACACACCCTCGTCCGTCTCACCTGTCTGGATGATGACGCACAAGGCCGTCCCCTGTCTGTCCTATGGGAGCGCGAGCTCGCCGCAAGAGTGATCCGGCCTGAACAGGGTGGATTGGGAACACCTGAGCGTTTCGACGAGCCCCGTCACTTCGCCGCGTATCTGCACGCGCTCAAGTGGAGCTCCGTCACCGCCACCGACGCCCGGCTCTTCCAGGCGCCGTTCCGAGCGGGCATCCACCTGATGAATCACCAGCTCACGCCTCTCAAGAAGGCGCTCGAGCTGCCTCGGGTGAACCTCTTCATCGCCGATGACGTAGGTCTCGGAAAGACCATCGAAGCCGGGCTGGTGTTGCAGGAGCTCATCCTCCGCCAGCGCGTGGACCGCGTCCTCATCGTCTGCCCGGCGTCCGTGACGCTCCAGTGGCGCGATGAGATGGAGAAGCGCTTCGGCCTGCGCTTCGAGATCTTCAACAGCGAGTTCGTCTCCCGCCGTCGTCAGGAGCGCGGCTTCCAGGTCCCTGTCTGGGCGACACACTCGCGCTTCATCGTGTCGTACCAGACGCTGCGGCGCAGCGAGTACTTCGAGCCGCTGAAGACACTTCTGGAGGAGAAGGGCCACCACAAGTCCCTGCTGGTGCTCGACGAGGCGCACGTCGTCGCTCCCGCGTCGGCCAGCCGGTACGCAATCGACACGGAGACGACCCGCAGCATCCGCTCCCTCGCGGAGCGCTTCGAGCACCGGCTGTTCCTCTCCGCCACGCCCCACAACGGCCACTCGAACAGTTTCTCCGCGCTGCTGGAGATGCTGGACCCTCAGCGATTCACCCGCGGCACCCGCGTCCGCGAATCCCAGTTGGCGCCCGTCATGGTGCGCCGGCTCAAGGGCGACCTGCGCGCCCTGGGCAGTGCGCAGCGCTACCCCGAGCGGCACGTCGTCGGCGTGCGCCTGACGCATGAGGCAGGGCGCTGGCACGCCGAATGGCTCGCACCGGACGGGAAGACCGTCGAGCAGCGCGTCGACCTTGGCGAGGGGTCAGCCGCTGAGCTGGAGCTGTCCCAGAAGCTCGCGCGCTACACTGAGCTGATGGCGCCTGCGACGAAGCAGGGGCGCCTGGTCTTCATCAACCTCCAGAAGCGCCTCCTCTCCAGCATCGAGGCCTTCCACCGCACCCTCTCCGTCCATGCGGCGGCCTTCGGCGCCGGAAGCATGGCCCCTGACGGCGGAGCCCTCACCGGCGACCTGGCCCCCGAGTCCGAGGAGCACGGCGAGACGGACGAATCCCTCGAGTTGGCGTTCGCGGAGAGCATCCGCGAGCAGAGTCAGGAGTTGTCCGCCAGCATCCAGGCGCGTCAGCTCCTGGATGACATGCTCAAGGTGAGCGCCCGGCACCGCACCTCCCGGGACGCGAAGCTGCGGGCCCTGCTCCACTGGATTCGCGAGCATCAATGTCCGCTCACCCGGGGCGCCGCATGGAAGCCCCGTCGGGTCATCGTCTTCACGGAGTACGGCGACACGCTCCGCTTCCTCAAGGAGCAGCTCACCGCCGCATTCGAGGGAACCCACCGGGGCGATGAGCGGATCCTCACGCTGACGGGCGGCATCGATGACGTGAAGCGCGCACAGGTCCAGGCCGCCTTCAACGGCCCGATGGACGAGTACCCCGTGCGGGTCCTCCTCGCGACCGACGCGGCACGCGAAGGAATCAACCTGCAGGGCCACTGCGCGGACCTCTTCCACTACGACGTCCCGTGGAATCCCTCGCGCATGGAGCAGCGCAACGGTCGCATTGACCGGGCCCTGCAACCCTCGCCCGCCGTGCGCTGCGGCTACTTCGTCTACAGCCAGCGCGCCGAGGACGCGGTGCTCGACACCCTGGCCCGCAAGGTGGAGACCATCACCCGCGAGTTGGGCAGCCTGGGCAGCGTGCTGATGGACCAGATGCACGATGCCCTCGCCGCGGGCATCACCCAGGGCACGCTGGAGAACCTCTCCCGCGCCGCGACCTCCTCTCGCACCGATGTCACGAAGCGGGAACTGGAGTCCCAACGCACGCTGCAATCCCTGCGCAAGGAGCTGGATGCGATTGGGGAACTCCGCGATCGCAGCGGCAAGGTCATGGACTTCAATCCCGTCCTGCTGCGCGATGCACTGGACGTGGGATTCGAGCTGGCTGGCGCGGATCGGCTGGAGCGGGAGACCGTCACGGAGGAGGGCCAGACGCTGGAGGCATGGAAGGTCCCTGCCCTTCCCGCTTCGTGGAACACGACGCTGGATGCCATCCGCCCCAGGCGGGAGCAGGACGAGGCTCCCTGGGAGTGGCGCAAGCGCCCGCTGTCCCCCGTGGTCTTCGAGGCGCCTCCGGGCGTCTCCAGCAAGCTCGTCCACCTGCACCTTTCCCATCCGCTCGTGCAGCGGGTGCTCCAGCGGTTCCTGGCACAGGGGTTCTCCGCGAACGACCTGAGCCGCGTCACGGTGGTCCAGACGAAGCGCGACTCGGTGGCGCGCGTCATCGTCTTCGGTCGGCTGTCGCTCTTTGGCGAAGGCGCCGCGCGGCTCCATGACGAGGTGGTCTCCGTATCAGCGAGGTGGCTGGATGGCGGCGGCCGCGGACACTTGAAGCCCTTCGCGGACGAGGCGGACCGCAAGGCGATAGACCAACTGGAGACCACGCTGGCGGAAGCGCCCGCGCTCTCCGCGACACCCAAGGCCGTCCAGAAGCGGCTGCTGGCCAGTGCCGCATCTGACTTCGCGAAGCTCTGGCCCGCCATCGAGGAGCAGTCTTCCCTTCGGGAGAAGGATGCTCGCAAGAAGCTGGCGGCGCGGGGCGCGTCCGAAGCCAAGGCGCTGACACAGATTCTCCTGACGCAGCAGGAGGCCATCCAGGAGGCGCTGGGCGCGCAGCTCGAACTCAAGCTCGACGCACGGGCGGAGCAGGACCAATGGAAGCGCGACAAGGCTCACCTTGAGCAACGTTTGACAGCACTCGGGAAGGAACTCACAGAGCAACCCGAATCCTTGAAAGCCACCTACGCCGTGCGGGTTGCCCGTCTGGTGCCCGTGGGCATGGTCTACCTGTGGCCGGGGGCGCGCTGATGACCAGTCAGATCTTCAGCGGTGACGTCGAGCGTCGCTATCACCAGACCTGGATGGGGATGGCGCAGCCCATCGAAGGGCTGGTGGTTTCCATCCCGGTCCTCGAGGACGCGCAGTGCATGCAGCGCCTGCCGGTGTCCGCGCAGTCGAGGTTCATCCTGCTGACGGGCCGGGAGTCACCTCGTGTGACGGATGTCCCGCGCTTCCTCCGGGAGGTGCTGGGCTTCTCTGACGATGACTTCGCGACGGAGTTTCCGGAGGACCTCCGGCTCGACATCGCGGAGGGCCAACAGACGATCCAGCCCACGCGGGGCCTGCGGCGGCGCGGCCCTCCACCCGCGAAGCCAGAAGGGTTGCCGGACGACTCCACCCCCATCAGCCGGGCCGCGGAAGGCCTCGCGCTCCTGACCTGGGAACTGCCTCCCGGGTTGGACCTGGACAAGAAGGAGGACACCACGGGCGCGTGGTTCTACGAACCCACCGCCAAGTTCGACCGCTTGCTGCGCGCAGCACGCGTCCCCATCGGCTTGCTGTTCAACGGAGACTCCGTGCGCCTGGTCTACGCACCGCATGGAGAGACGACGGGCCATCTCACCTTCCGGTTCAAGGACCTCGTCACCTCCAGTGGCCGTCCCCTGTTCGACGCGATGGTGATGCTCCTGCACGCGCGCCGCTTCTTCGGCGTGCTGCCCGAGCATCAGCTTCCTGCGCTCTTGGAGCAGTCCCGCCGCCGTCAGGCCGATGTCACCGAGGAGTTGGCGGACCAGGTGCTGGAAGCGCTCGGCATCCTCCTCACGGGTTTCGAGACGGCCGCCGAGCGGGATGGTTCCCGTACCCTGGACGAGGCGTTCTCACGCGGTGAGGACCATGTCTACGGCGGGCTCCTCTCCACGCTCTTGCGGCTCGTCTTCATCCTCTACGCGGAGGACCAGGGCCTGCTTCCCGTGGACCAGGAGCCCTACCGCGATGACCTGTCGGTGAAGGCGCTTCACGAGCAACTGGTCGAGGATGCCAGCCTGTACCCCGACGCGATGAACCGGCGATTCGGTGCATGGCCACGGCTGCTGGCGCTCTTCCGGTGCATCTACCTGGGCGCATCACACGACAAGCTGCGCATGCCGGCGCGCCGAGGGCAGCTCTTCGACCCTGACAGGTTTCCCTTCCTGGGTGGCGGAAGCTCCGACGATGCGGGCACGAATGCGCCGACGCCATCCATCGACGATGAGACCATCCATCAGGTCCTGCAGCGGCTCATCTTTCTCAAGGGACAGCGACTGAGCTTCAAGTCGCTCGACGTGGAGCAGATCGGCTCCGTGTACGAGGGACTGATGGGCTTCCACGTGAAGCGCCTGACGGGTGCTGGGCTCTGCCTCAAACCCTCGAAGGTATGGGTCGCAGCGAATGAGGTACTGGCACAGCCAGCGAAACGACGCGCCGCATGGCTGGAGGAAGAAGCAGGTCTTGATACGAAGGCGGTGAAAGCCCTGTCGAAGGCGCTGGAGCAGGCCGCCACGCAGCAGATGGTCCTGGCCGCGCTTGAGCCCTACCGTGTGAAGGGGACTGAGACACGACGGGCATCCCAGTTGGTGCTCCAGCCCGGCAACGAGCGGCGGCGGACCAGCACCCACTACACGCCCCGAAGCCTCTCCTCACGCATCGTCCGGCGTGCGCTGGAGCCGCTGCTCAAGACGATGGGGCCGCAGCCGTCTTCTGAGCGCCTCCTCAACCTGAAGATCTGCGACCCGGCCATGGGGTCGGGCGCGTTCCTCGTGGAGTCCTGCCGCTTCCTCGCGGATCAGGTCATCGCCGCCTGGACGCGTGAGGGCGTGCTGAAGCGCGACAAACACGAGGACGAGGTGATGCGAGCACGCCGACTGGTGGCGCAGCGGTGCCTGTACGGCGTGGACAAGAACCCCTGGGCGGTGAGCCTCGCGAAGCTGTCGCTGTGGCTCGTGACGCTGGCGAAGACAGAGCCCTTCACGTTCCTGGACCATGCCCTCAAGTGCGGCGACTCGCTGGTCGGGCTCGATCTGGAGCAGCTTCAAGCGTTCCATTGGGACCCAGCCAGCAAGAAGCAGTCTGAACTGCCCTGGGCACTCATCAAGAAGCAACTGACGCGTTCGCTTGAGAAGCGCGAGGAGATCCTCCAGCTCGCGCTCGACCTGGAAGGGCCGGAGCGCAAGCCCTTGCAGCTGGACCTGGACCCCGGCCGGGTGAAGGAAGGGCTGCTTCGTGACGCGGATGCCGCGCTGGCGGACGTCAAACGGATCGCCAACGCGTGCGTCGGTGCGTTCTTCGCCCACGGCTCGGACAAGGAGCGGGAGAAGGAGCGCATCCGTCGGCTCGACCTGATTGGAGCGTGGCTGTCCCAGGAGAAGAAGGGCGTTCTGCCGCCCATGCCAGCAGACATCGTGGCGTTCTCAGCGCCATCATGGACGTTCCACTGGCCGCTGGAGTTCCCGGAGGTGTTCCATGGGAGCCGACCCGATCCGCTCGACGATGAACAGCCCAACAAGGCGGCATGGATCGATGGGTTCGTGGGGAACCCGCCCTTCGCGGGGAAGAACGCCATCATCGAGACAGGCGGAGACAACTACCTACCCTGGCTCCAGGCGGTCCATGAGGGCGCGCACGGCAATGCGGATCTCTCCGCGCATTTCTTCCGTCGTGCGTTCCATCTGTTGGGTGAGCACGGCAGCTTCGGTTTCATCGCCACCAACACCATCGCGCAGGGGGACACCAGAACCACGGGACTGAAGCACCTGGTGGACCATCGGGGCCATCTGTACGACGCCGTGCGCTCCATGAAGTGGCCAGTGGCCGGTGCCAACGTCTCCGTGTCCGTGGTGCATCTCGCGAAGGGACACGTTTCCGGACTGGCACTGGAGCCACGTCTGGACGGACAAGGAGTGAAGCACCTCAACTCTCGTTTGAGAGGGAAGCCGGAACGAGCGGACCCCATGGTGCTCGCTGCCAATTCAAGCAAGAGCTTTGTCGGCACGTATGTTTTGGGAATGGGATTCGTGCTCAATCCCGAGCAGCGCTCAGCCCTCATAGCGAAGTCACCCAAAAACGCTGAACGAATTTTTCGATACGTAGGGGGCGAGGAGATCAACTCGGATCCGTCGCCACAGCTTGAACGATACGTCATCAACTTCGGAAGAATGGAGTTGAAAGAAGCCGAGCAGTGGCCCGATCTCTTGCGAATCGTCCGGGAACTAGTGAAGCCGGAACGGGACCAGAACAAACGGGAAGTTCGCCGAAAGTATTGGTGGCGCTTCGCCGAGACGACACCCGCGCTCTACGAGGCACTCCGACCGGTCGACCGATGCCTCGTAACCAGCATTGTTTCAAAGCACTTGATGTTCAGCTGGATGCCGAGTTCCCACCTTTTTTCACATAAGGCACAAGTCTTCCCGGTCAGCCACGACCGTTACCTAGTGTTTCTGCAATCACGCATCCACGAGGCATGGGCACGACTCCTTTCGTCAACGATGAGGGTCGACCTCAACTACTCAGCGTCTGACTGCTTCGAAACATTCCCCTTTCCCGAATCGACAGACACACGGGCACTCGACGTCGTTGGCAGGCGCCTCGACTTCGAGCGCAGCCAGTACATGCAGGCCAACAGCATCGGCCTGACGACGACGTACAACCGGCTCAAGGACAAGTCCGTCACGGACGTGGCGACGCAGCGCCTGCGTGACCTGCATGTCGCCGTGGACCAGGCCGTCCTGGATGCCTACGGCTGGAATGACATCCACGCCCCTCCGTACTGCGGCGCCACGCCCAAACAGCTTGAAGCCTTCGAGGATGACGTCCTCGACCGCCTCTTCGACCTGAACGAGCAGCGTGCTCACGAGGAAGCCCATCCCACGTCCCGCCGTCCCGCGAAGTCCCGCACCCAGACCGCCTGAGCCCTCCCATGAATGCCCATGACGCTGGAGCGGTCCGCTCCCACCTCATCGATGCGCTCGAAGCGGACCTCGTCGGTCCCTTCCACAAGCCCCCAGGCGCTCCCGTGTCGGACGCCCCGGAAGTGCTCCGCAATCCGCCGTCCCGTTGGTACCTGACGGGCTTCCTCGTCCCCCTCGACCAGGGCGTCATCGAGGACGACCCTGACGACGAAGAAGACGACCTCGCCGCGGGCAACGACGAGGACGCCGAGGAGACCTCCCGTCCCGACCCCACCGCCAAGAAGGTGCGCCGCCTTCCCGCGTCCATGGGCCTGTCCGTCTTCGTCCCCTCGGGCACATCCCAGCTCACCGCGCATGTCTGCTGGGCGGACTACCAGCGCACCGAGGCAGACGGACGCAGGCCGTGGACCCGCACCTTCCACCAACGCACCGTCACCCTGTCCCTGAACGACTCGGTGCTGCGCGAAGGCGTGAACCTCCAGGACAGCCGGGGTCTGCGCCTGGAAGGCCATGTGGAGAAGACACGCGAAGGCGAACTCGCCGTCGCCATCTTCCTCGTCAACGCGCGTCCCCCCACCAGCACCGCCGCGGACCGCGACGAGGCCTATGCCTTCCAGACGCACCTCGCCCTGGAGTGCGCGCAGGGCTTCGTCAGCCGGCAGGACTCCAGTGACGCCCGGAGCGAGGACGACGACGACCGCGTCAACGACCTCCAGTTCCGCCACCGTCAGCAGTGGGCCGTGGGCCACGGTATCTCCGTGCGCGTCCCGTCCACTTCCCTGCCCGTCACCCGAGTGGAGACGGACTGGCTGCCTCGCGTCGAGGTGCTCCCCGTCGAGGCTCGCCAGATTCGCGAAGTCACGGTGGGGATGGAGCAGCTCGCCGCGTTCACGACGCCTTCGGAGGCCGTTGCGGCCCTGAGCCCCCTGGTGCGCGCCTACCGCGACTGGGTGACCGACCAGGCCGCTCTCGACGTGGGCAGCGAGCGCCGCGAGGAGACTCGGGATGAGCTGGTCCGCCGCGCCCACCGCGCGGCCACTCGCATCGAGGAGGGCATCCAGCTCCTGGAACGGGAGCCCCTCGCCTTCGACGCCTTCCGCTGGATGAACAGCGTCATGGCCCAGGCCGAGCGCAAGGCCCGCCCCGACCGTGCTCCCGAATGGCGCCTCTTCCAGCTCGCCTTCATCCTGCTCAACCTCCCCTCCGTCGAGGACGAAGCCCACGCGGACCGCGAGCTCGTGGAGCTCATCTTCTTCCCCACGGGCGGCGGCAAGACGCAGGCGTACCTGGGCCTCATCGCCTTCACGCTGCTCCTGCGCCGTCTCCGCGGCCAGGCGCATCTCCACGGCGGCCTGGGGGTGGCCGTGCTGCTGCGATACACGCTGCGGCTGCTCACGCTCGACCAGCTCGGCCGCGCGGCGACGCTCATCTGCGCGCTCGATGTGCTCCGCCAACAGGAGCCCAAACGCTTGGGAGCAGTCCGCTTCTCCATCGGCCTGTGGGTCGGCCGCTCCGCCACCGCCAACACGCTGGAGCAGGTGTCCACGCAGATCACCGAGTACAAGAACGACAACAGCGTCCGCGCCCAGTCGCCCTTCCCGCTCGCCACCTGCCCCTGGTGCGCCACGTCTTTCGAACGGGAGTGCTTCATCCTCCGGCCCTCCAGATCCAAGCCGGAGGAGGTGCTCGTCGGCTGTGCGAACATCGCGTGTGCCTTCAACCTGGGCCGCAACCCGGAAGGGCTCCCCGTCCTCTTCGTCGACGAGCAGATCTACCGCGAGCTGCCGTGCTTCCTCGTCGCCACCGTGGACAAGTTCGCCATGCTTCCCTGGCGCGGGGAGACCGGACTGCTCTTCGGCCGCGCCCTGGGCCGCACCGGAAAGCGCTTCGTCGGCCCGTGCGACGACGCCGCGGCCATGAAGGCGGCGCTCGTGACGCTCCCGCAGGGCCTACGTCCCCCAGAGCTCATCGTGCAGGACGAACTGCATCTCATCTCCGGCCCCCTGGGCTCCATGGTGGGCCTCTATGAAGGGGCCGTCCTGACGCTCGCGCCCCGGGCGAAGCTGGTGGCCTCCACGGCCACGGTCCGCCGTTCGCGGCAGCAGGTGAGCCGCCTCTACGGACGGGACGTGGCGCTCTTCCCGCCACCCGGCGTGGATGCCTCCGAGACGTTCTTCGCCTCCGTGGGAAAGAAGGGCGCGCGCCAGTACGTGGGCGTGGCGGCACCCGGACGGCCCATGAAGGCCATCCTGCTGCGCGTCTATGTCAGCGTGCTCGCCGCCGCCTCGCGCGGTGAACAACTCCACGGTGCGTCCAGCGCGGACCCGTACCTGACCCTCGTCGGCTACTTCAACAGCCTGCGCGAGCTGGGCGGCATGCGCCGGCTCGTCGAGGACGAGGTGCGCCGGCTCGCGATGGACCGCGCCCGCCGCCGGCCGGAGGACTTCGACAAGGAGGCCGAGCACCCTTGGTACCGCGGCAGGACCATCCGCGGCGAGCCCATCGAGCTGACCAGCCGCGAGAAGACCGCCGACATCAAGGCCTCGAAGAACCGCCTGGAGTTCACGCACGGTCAGCCCCAGAGCATCGACGTCGTGCTCGCCAGCAACATGATCTCCGTGGGCGTGGACATCGACCGGCTGGGCCTCATGGTCGTGGCGGGTCAACCGAAGACGACCAGCGAGTACATCCAGGCGTCCAGCCGCGTGGGCCGCAACACGAACAAGCCGGGCCTCGTGGTGACGTGCCTCAACGCCGCCAAGCCTCGCGACCGCAGCCACTACGAACGCTTCGGGCCGTACCACGAGTCGTTCTACCGCTTCGTCGAAGCCACCTCGGTGACGCCCTTCTCCGCTCCGGCGCTCGACCGGGGCCTCGCGGGCGTGGTGGTGGCGCTGGGCCGGCTGATGGACACCGCCATGACCGCGCCCCTGGAGTGGAAGTCCTTGCAAGCGCACCGGGACGCGCTGGAGCAGACGCTCGAAACGCTGGCGAAGCGCGCCGGGCGTGGTCTGCCCAAGGAGGAGTCGGAGCGCGCCAGCGGCATCGTGATGCAGCGTGCGCGGAGCCTGCTCGACTCGTGGCGCAACATCATCGAGCAGGCGAAGAAGGACGCCGCCCAGCGCGCGTACTCGCCCTACGACCCGGAGGGAAAGGGCCTCAAGCCCCTGCTGCGCGGCTTCCTGGACACCACCGAAAACCTCACCCAGGACGAGCTCAAGTTCGAAGCGCCCACGTCCATGCGCGACGTGGAGTCCTCGGTGCACCTGTGGATTTCACGTCAACCCCTGGGCGGCTACCGCGCCCCGAAGGCCGCGACGGAGGAGGTGGCACATGACGAACCGTAGGAAGTGGAACAAGGCCCGTTCGACGCGGCCGCCGGATGGGCGCGTGCGCCAGAGCCAGGTGGTCTCCACCTTCGGCCCGGGCAGCATGCTGGACCTGCTCAACGATGCCGTCCTCGTGGGAGGCCTGGACTTCTGGCGCCTCAAGGGCCAGGGCGAGGTGGTCAACGAACCCAGGCTCCTGGAGATCGTCGAGCCGCTCTACCACCGCAACAAGTGGCCCCTCAGCAAGGAGGCTCCGTTCCGCAAGCCACCGGCCGGAGACGAACGCGAGCCGACGGAGTCCTGCGGCATCCAGGTGTATGAGTTTCCGCGCTGGTTCGTCTGCCAGAACCCCCGCTGCCGCGCGCTGGTGCGGGCCAACAGCCTGGAGCGGGTGAATCAGGAGTACCGCCACCGCTGCTCGGGCGTGGACGCGAAGCCAGAGCGCTGCGTGCCGGTGCGCTTCGTCGCGGCCTGCCCCCGGGGCCACCTGTCGGACATCGACTGGTCCTGGTGGATGCACGAGCGCAGGCCCTGCGACGCTCCACAGCTCAAGCTGGAGGAGGGCGTGAGCGGTGACTTCAGCGACATCGAGGTCGCGTGCTCGACGTGCGGCAAGCGCAGGCGCCTCATCGACATGACGCACAAGGAACAGCAGGACCGCTGCGACGGAGAGCGACCCTGGCTGGGATTGGAGGCGCGGGAGCGCTGCGACGAGAGGCAGCGCCTGCTCGTCCGCACCGCCAGCAACGGCTACTTCGCGCAGACCACCAGCGCCATCACCATCCCTGAACCCGAGTCGCTCCGGCGCAAGGTGCAGTCCGCGTGGAACATCCTCCAGGCGGCCACCGCGGAGAGCCTGCCCGCCTTCCGGACCATTCCCCAGGTCCAGGCGGCGCTGGGCTCTGTCTCCAACGCGGACGTGCTGGCGGCCATCCAGGCGGAGCGCGAGCACACGCCCGAAGCCGTCCCGGAGATCCGCACCGCGGAGTGGCTCCAATTCCTCTCGCAGCCGCAGGAAAAGCCGGGCGAGATGCCCCGGGACCGCACCGAGGTCTTCTGGGCCCGGCGCATCGCGCGACCGCAAGGGCTGCCCTCGTGGGTCGAGCGCGTGGTGCTGGCGCGGCGGCTGCGGGAGGTCCAGGCCCAGGTCGGCTTCACCCGGCTGGAGCCTCTGACGAAGGACCTCCAGGGCCGCTACGACCTGGACGTGGCGCTCGCGCCGATGTCGCTGCACAGGGATTGGGTGCCCGTCACGGAGATGCAGGGCGAGGGCATGCTGCTGGTGCTCGACGAACAGCAGGTGCACGCGTGGGAGACCTCCGCGCCGGTGCGACGGCGCGAGGAGGTGCTCAAGGCCGGATGGGAGCGCTGGAAGGAGGGCTCCGGTTCGAAGCTCGCCTTCCCGGGCGTGCGGCTCTACCTGCTGCACTCGCTGGCGCACCTGCTGATGACGGAGGTGGCGCTGGAATGTGGCTATCCCGCGAGCTCCATCCGCGAGCGGCTGTATTGCGCGCCACACAGCGATGCCGTCCCCATGGCGGGCATCCTGCTGATGACAGGCACCACGGGCGCGGAGGGCACGCTGGGTGGACTGGTGGAGGAGGGCCGGAGGCTGGGGCAACACCTGTCCCGGGCACTGGAGGACGCGCGCCTCTGCTCCAACGACCCTGTGTGCGCGCACCACGAGCCTACCGGCCGTGACGACCGCGACCTGGAGGGCGCCGCGTGCCACGGCTGCCTCTTCCTCCCTGAGTGCTCCTGCGAGCGCTTCAACCAATACCTCGACCGCGCGCTCGTCGTGCCCACGCTGGGACACGAGGACGTCGCCTTCCTGAAGACGCCGTGGACCTGAGCGGTGTGGCGACGCCAGACCTGGAGCGGCTGAGGGTCGTGGTGGCCTCGCGGAGGCTCGGGTTTCCGCTGTCGCGGCTGGCGCTCCAGGGAGAGGGGCTGGAGCCGCTGGCGGGCGAGGCCGCGGCGTTGAATGCGCTGGGGCGGGAGGGGGCGCTCGTGCTGTTGGACACGCTGCTCGTGGAGAGGCGCGGGAGAGCCCGGCGTCCAGAGCTGGTGTGGACGGGGCCGGAAACCCGCTGGAGCGGAGCCCGCGACACGGCGGTGGTGCTGGCGGACCTGCTCCACAAGGCCACGAGCACGGTGCTGGTGGCAGGGTTCGCGTTCGACCACGCGGCGGAGGTCCTGAAGCCGCTGCATGAAGCGCTCAAGCGGGGCGTGGGTTGCCGGCTCTATGCCAGTGCATCGGTGGCCTCGGCGTTCCTGCGGGAGCACTGGCCGTTCGGGCCACCGTTTCCGGAGTGCCACGGCTTCTCGCCGGAGAAGGGAGTCTTCGCCAGCCTGCATGCGAAGTGCGTCGTGGTGGACGCGCGGTGGGTCTTCGTGACGTCCGCGAACTTCACCGACCGGGGACAGACACGAAACATCGAGGTGGGCGTGCTGCTGGAGGATGTGCACCTGGCGGCGGTGCTGGAGTCCCAGTTCTCCACGGGCGAGTGGTTCTCAAGGGTCGCCTGACACGCGGTCGCGCCGGATAGAGTCCGGCACATGCGTCCCGTGACGAGCCTCTGGGTGGCCTGTGTCCTGCTGACAGCGTGTGCTGGAGGTTCACGGCATTCCCGGCACGGAGACCTGGGGTTCGTGGATTCGGAGACCGCCGGCAAGGCACGGCACGCAGCCTACGTGGCGGAGCAGTCCTCCGCGCGGGCCGCGACCCAGGCCATGGCCTCCCCATTGGTCAAGGCCATTCCTCCGGCCGTGCTCGCGCTGATGCAGCAGGACCATGACGCTGACGTGTTGGAGAAGCAGCTCGCCGCATGTGCAGTCCAGGCGGAGCGGTTGGGGAACGCGCGCTACTTCGAAAACCGACCTCCGACGCGCCAGGAGTGCGCGGAGGTGGTGGAGAAGGACCGCTGCGGCAAGCCCGTCACCCGGGCGATGCAGTTAGGGAAGCAGAAGCACGTGCTTGCCCTCCAGTGCGCGGAAGCGGTGCTGAAGGAGCTGTGGCCCGCGCCCTTCAGCATCGAGCAGCGCTACCGCTACTACCCGAACGCCCGTTTCCTGGAGACCATCAGCCGGGAGAAGGAAGCGCGGCTCATCGCCGAAGGCTGCACCGAGGAGCTCCGCGGCACCCTCAAGCCGGACATCGTCCTGCACGGAGACCGCGACCTGCTCAAGTCCGCGCTCACCCTGGACTTCAAGTTCCCCTGCCCTGACACCAATCTCCCGAATTGGACGCAGTACGGCCCGGGCAGCCCGTACGAAGGCATGTCGCAGAAAACCCTCTACCAGGAGGCCTTGGGAGGACAGGCATTGCTCATATCGCCCCGCTATGGAATTCGAGAGGTGAAACCATGACGAAGGAATACCCAGTCATCCGCCTATGGTCGAAAGGCCATCCTCCCGTCCCCGCAACCCGCGATGGCGTCATTCTCACCTTCTTCATCCAGCGCGAGCACAAGGAGGTCAAGCTGGCAGCGTGGCGTGCGTTGCAGCGCTACCGCCAAGCCGTTCCACCTGGGTCACTGGGTTGGTACGGAGCGGACGATGGCGACATCCTGGAGCTCGACGACAGGGGCTGGGAGGTCGCACGCCAGAAGATGATCGAGCGTCCCTCAGGCTACAGCGGAAGTGCGCTGCTGCTGGAAAGCCCAGGAGGAGGAGAGGTCTCCAGCGGCTACATCTTCGAATACGAAGGCTGGTCCAGCGACAATCCCTTCGGCAAGGTGCCCTTCGTCTCGGTGTCATTCACGTTTCCCACTGAATACCTCCAGGAGAACGGAGCAGCCTCGTTTCGCGCCCTGGCACTGGAGCTGGCGCAAGAGCTGCCCTTCAGCTTTGGATACGCCAGCTTCGCCATCATTTCTCCGGCAGGCCTTTGGACCTCCGCGAAGGTCGATCTCATCAACGCTCTCCTCGAGCGATACCCAGGACTCGACCTTCACAGCATTGAGGGTTTCGGCCCCATCATCGGGACCCGCGCGCTGGGCCCCCACTGGCTCACGTTCCTGGGACAGCCCCTGCTGGGACAGCTGGGCGGCATCGACGCGCTCCGGGACGCGCTCCCCTTCCCGGAGGTCTCCCTGCTCCCCATGGACGGAGACCGCGTGCTCGTCACGCTGGACGAATGGCCAGACCCCGTCGACACACAGACGAAGGCAATCCCCCCCCAGTACCGCGCGCTGGCCCGCCTGATGGAGCCCTTCCTCTTCCAGTACGAAGGAGAAGGGCTCCCCCTCTACAAACAAGACACGAACCAGTGGCTCCGCCGGTTCCTCTAACCCTGCGGCCAGGGCGACAGCTTCTCCGCCTCGTACCGCCCCAGCAACGCATGCGTCGCGCGGGCCGCCTCTTCCACCTCCACGCGGGACAGCCCTCGCGGCAGTGACGGAATCAGCGTCGGGAACGGCTGGTCGAAGACGAGCAGGTTCTCCATCTCCAACGGATCCGTCTCCAGGTCATACAGCTCCCACTGGTCCGCGTGCTCTCCGGACGGGTCGAACGTCCTCGCCAGCTTCCAGCGAGGCGTGCGCACGCAGCGGACGTGGTTCGGCTGGCACACCGCTCCAGGCTTCAACCCGGGCACCTTGCCCTGCTCCCGCAGCCGCTCCACCGCTCGCGAGTACACGGTGAACAGCGCGTCATCGTGCATCTGGTGCGGGTCGCCCGTGCGCGGCAGCGGCTCCGTGATTTCGTCGTCCGTGATGAAGAGGACGCCTTCTCGCGGCGTGCCGTTGGGCTCCACCACCGTGGTGGACTCGCCCCTCGCCAGCGGGCTCAGGTCCGCGCCCACGAACGGCGGCACCGGACGGTGGAGCCTCAGGTCCGTGCGGATCGCCGCCTGCTCCTCGCGGGTAATCCCCGCCAGCCCCAGCACCGTGGGCACGATGTCCGCGTGGCTCGTCAGCGCGTCGATGTATCGCGTCTTCTGGTCCTCGGAGAACTGCACCACCAGCGGCACGTGCAGCGCCTCCTGGTAGGACGTGTGCCACTTCTCCATCAGGTAGCCGTGCGCCGCGCCGTACTCGCCGTGGTCGGAGAGGAACACCACCACCGTGTTCTCCCGCAGCCCCGTCTCGTCCAGCGTCCGCAGCACCCGCGAGATGTGCCCGTCCACCAGGTGGATGAGCCACGCGTAGTACTGCTGGAAGCGCAGCGCCGCCTTCTCCGGGTCGTGCGTCAGCTGGAACGGGATGCCCGCGTTCAACGTCACCGTCACCGGGTCGATGTTCTCGTTCGCCTGGTGCATCGTCAGGCCCGTCTTCGACGACAGCGCGAGCCCCACCTTGTACGCGTAGTCCCGCTGGCAGGCCGGCTTGTTCTCCAACGTGTCGCGCAGGTTCGACGGCACGCTCGCGTTGTCCTGCGGGAACCCCAGCGGGTTCAGCGGCACCGTGAACGTCCCCCCCGTGGGCGCCACCGACCGTCCCCCCGTAGGCACCGTCAGCGGCCCCACCTTGGGCCCCGCTGGATCCAACTGCCGCGGCAGGATGGGATACGTCGCGATGTCGTGCGGATTGGTGAACGACGCCACCGCCAGCCACGGCTGGGGCTCGCTCCCCGGCGCGGCGGCCCGGGGCGCCTCGTACGACTGCTCCGCCAGCGCCCGGTTGTACGGCTCACCCAATGCCATCCGCCGCAGGAAGCCGCACGCCAGGTCCGCGAAGCCTTCGTCACGGAACGCGCCCAGGTTGTTGATGGAGGCCCCGTGCGGCTCCGGATACGACAGCTCCCAGTCGTCAAAGCCATACTGTTTCAGCGAGTGGTCCGGAGGATTGCTCACGTGCCACTTGCCGAAGTAGTGCGTGTGGTAACCCGCCTTCTGGAACCAGTGCCCCAACGTCGGAATCCCATCCGCCGACAGCCACGGGAAGGCCGCCGCGTCACCGCTCTTGAACAGGCCGTCCGTCTGCGTGACGCCCGTGCGCGTGCCGTACTGCCCCGTGTAGATGACCGCGCGGCTGGGCGTGCACGCCGACGCAGCGATGGTGTGGTTGCGGAACACCGCCGCGTTCTTCCGCAGCGCCGCGAAGCCAGGGAAGAACTTCCGGAACGGGTTGTCCTCCCCTCCCTCGTCCACGAAGCCCAGGATGTCCTTGATGGCCGGCAGGAAGCCGCCATCAGGCCCATAGGCGAACGGGGGGAACTGGAGCTGGTCGACCGTCAGGATGAGGATGTTGGGCCGCGAGGGAGTGGACATGCCCCGTCCCTGAGCACGCGCCATACCAACGGTCCTCCCAGAGACACCGACCCTACGCGCCGCGTCCCCACGGGACGCAAGCCGCGTCCCCACCCGACGCGGAAGGTTCAGCTCGGCGTGCGCGAGGACTCCGTCGGCGTCGCCGCCTGGGCCTCCGTGCGCCGGGGCAGCCAGACGTTGAAGGTGGAGCCCTGGCCCACCGTGCCCGTGGACTCCGCCCAGATGCGGCCGCCGTGCTGCTCCACGATGCCCTGGCTGATGGTGAGCCCCAGCCCCAGCCCGCCGTACTTGCTGCCGTGCGCGCGGCCGAAGCGTTCGAAGATGAGGCGCTGCTTCTCGCTGGGGATGCCCACGCCCTGGTCCTTCACGGACAGGTGCACGCCGCTGTCGCCCTCCGCCACCACGCGCACCAGCACCTGGCCGCCTTCCGGCGAGTAGCGGATGGCGTTGGACAAGAGGTTCGTCAGCACCTGGTCCAACCGCCCCCGGTCCCACGTGCCCTCCAGGCGCTCGGGGAGTTCCACCATCAGCTCGTGCGTCTGGGACAGCACCGCCATGCGGTCCCGCGTCTCCAGCACCAGCTGCGACAAATCAAACGGCTCCAGCTCCAATGACAGCCGCCCCGCCTGCAGCCGGCTGATGTCCAGCAGGTCCTCCACCAGCTTCGCCATGCGGTCGATCTGCCGGTTGATGATCTGCAGCGACTTGCCGGGGCCGGCCTCCGTCTGCCCGCCCAGCTTGAGCAGCGCCAGATGCGCGTGGCCCTTCGCCGCGGCCAGCGGCGTGCGCAATTCGTGGCTCGCGGCGGCGAGGAACGCGTCCTTCGCCTCGCTCGCCAGCCGCAGCGCCGTCTCCGCGCGCTGGCGCTCGGTGATGTCGCGCGCCACGGAGATGAAGCGGCCGGAGCCCTCCCCTTCCGCCACGTACTGGAGCACCACCTCCACCGGTACCTCCGAGCCGTCGCGGCGGCGGTGGTTGGTGGAATACGTCTGCGACGGCAGCGTGCCGGACATCAGCGGCGCCAGCAGCTTGCGGAAGCCCGTCTCGTCGAAGGCGCTCTCCACCTCCAGCACCGACAGGCCCACCAGCTCCTCCACGGAGGAGGACAGCTGCTTGGCCGCGCCCGCGTTCGCGTACGCGAGCGTGAGCGAGTCCGGGGTGAACATCAGGACGCAGTCCAGCGTGGCGTCCAGCGTCGTCTTGAAGCGCCCCAGCGCCTCCTCCGCGCGCCGCTTGTCGTCGATGTCCGTGGCGATGGCCAGCCAGCCCACCAGCTGCCCGTGCTCGTCGTTCTCCGGCACCGCGCGCGCCAGGTGCCAGCGGTAGACGCCGTCCTTGCGACGCAGCCGGAACTCCTGCGTGCTGCTCTGCACCTGCACCACTCCGTCGCTCCACACGCCGCGCATCCGCTCGCGGTCCGCCGGGTGCACATCCAGGAGGAACGAGGAGAGCGACAGCTCATAGCCCTCGTGGTGGCCGGTGTAGTCCCGCCAGGCGCGATTGGCGTATGTCAGCGCCCCATCCGCGCGAGCCGCCCACATGGGCTCCGGCAGGGACTCCGTGAGTCGCCGGTAGCGCAGCGCGCTCTGGCGCTCCAGGGCCTCGCGGTCGCGCTGGCGCAGGAGGGCCGCCTGGCGCTGGAGCTGCTGCTCCTTGAGGAACAGGTCCACGAAGACGCTGACCTTCGAGCGGAGGATTTCCGGGTCGAAGGGCTTGAGCAGGTAGTCCACCGCGCCGTGCGCGTAGCCCTTGAAGACATGCGCCGCGTCACGGCTGAGCGCGGTGAGGAAGATGATGGGGATGGTGCGCGTGCGCTCGCGCTGCTTGATGAGCGCCGCGGTCTGGAACCCGTCCAGCCCCGGCATCTGCACGTCCATCAGGATGACCGCGAAGTCGCGCTGCAACAGCTGCTTGAGCGCCTCCTCGCCGCTGGTCGCCTTCACCAGGTCCTGGCCCAACGGCTCGAGGATGGCTTCCAGCGCCAGCAGGTTGGCCGGATGGTCGTCCACCATCAGGATGGCCGCGCGCGGGGTGGCGGCGGCTTCCTGGGGACGTTCCGGAGTGTGCTCTGTGGAGTTCATGTGCGCGGCGGGGGAGCGCGTGGGTCAGGGGACCCGATACACGGCGAACAAGGCTAGGGCTGCCCCCTTCCAGACGGAAGTGCCAAGGGGGCTCAAGGATGGATCGTCCTCGTTGAGTATCAAGCACTCACCCACAGCCGGACCAGTTCCAACAGCTTATCGGTATCCACCGGCTTGGGCAGGTAGTCACTCGCGCCGGCCGCCATGCACTTCTCCCGGTCGTCCTTCAGCGCCTTCGCGGTGACGGCGATGATGGGGAGGCTGGCGTACTTGGGGTCCTTGCGGATGGCACGCATGGTTTCATAGCCATCCATCTCCGGCATCATCACGTCCATCAGCACGACATCCACGTCGGGGTGCTGGCCGAGCATCTCGATGGCGGCCCGCCCGTTCTCCGCGAAGACCACCTGCATGCTGTGATTTTCCAGCACGCTGGTGAGCGCGAAGATGTTTCGCATGTCGTCATCCACCAGGAGCACCTTCTTGCCGGCCAGCGGTGCGTCCTGGTCGTTGCGCTGCGCCAGGGCCGCGCGCGCGCGCGCCGGGAGGTTCTCGTCCAGGCGGTGCAGGAAGAGCGCGGTGTCGCTGAGCAGCTGGTCGGGGCTCTTCGCGCCACTCTTCAGGATGACGCTGCCGGTGTAACGCCGCAGACGGGCCTCGTCCTTGGGCGTCAATTCACGGCCGGTGTAGACGACGATGGGCAGGTCGCGGAAGCGCTGCTGCGTCTTCACCTCCTCCACCAGCTTGATGCCGTCC
The DNA here is from genome assembly GCF_003668935.1 of Corallococcus sp. AB032C. Lineage (NCBI taxonomy): Bacteria > Pseudomonadati > Myxococcota > Myxococcia > Myxococcales > Myxococcaceae > Corallococcus > Corallococcus sp. AB032C. The sequence continues at coordinate 25,465 of NZ_RAWP01000058.1, forward strand.
ATATCGGGCAACAGGAGGTCGATGACGAGGCAGTCGTACTCGTTCTCCTCCAGCTTCTGGAGGGCCTCCTGGCCGGACGCCACCGCGGTGACGACGACGTCACCTCCGTCGCTGAGCAGCTGGGTGAGGCTGTTGCGCTGCACGTCGTCGTCTTCGATGACGAGCAGGCGGCGCTCGCGCCGCTCCAGGAAGCGCGACAGCTGTCCGAAGACGCGCTCCAGCCCCTCCTTGCTCACGGGCTTGGTGAGGTAGCCGAACGCGCCCTGGGTGTTGCCCAGGTGCTTGTCCATCACGCTGATGATGTGGACGGGGATGTGGCGCGTGCGCGGGTTGCGCTTGAGGCGGTCCAGCACGCTCCAGCCGTCCACCACGGGCAACTGGATGTCCAGGGTGATGGCGTCCGGCTGGTACTCGTGCGCCATGGACAGGCCGCTGTCACCGCGCGTGGCGACCAGGGCCTTGAAGCCCTTCTCGCGCGCCATCTGCACCATGATGCGGGCGAACTTCAGGTCGTCCTCGATGATGAGCAAGGTGCGGTCGCCCTCGCGGATGAGCTCGCGGTCGTCCTCCACCACGACGGGCGTGTGCGAGCCCTCCACCTGCGGGGGCAGCGCGGCGTCCAGCACGTGGGCCTGCGGCTCGGCCACCGGAGACGGCGGCGCGAGCGGCGGCGTCGACGTGACGATGCCGGGCGTGGACGGGGTGGCGTGCGTCTCCGGCAGGGCTCCCAGCGCGCGACTGGCCTCGTCGTTGCCCTGCCCGCCCTCCTCGTCCGCGCCCTGGTACTCCGGCGGCAGGTAGAGGGTGAAGGTGCTGCCCTTGCCCGGCTCACTCTCCAGGCGGATTTCGCCACCCAGCAGCTTGGCGATTTCGCGGCTGATGGACAGGCCCAGGCCGGTGCCGCCGTACTTGCGCGCGGTGGAGCCGTCCGCCTGCTGGAACGCCTCGAAGATGATGCGCTGCTTGTCCTTGGCGATGCCGATGCCGGTGTCCTTCACGGCGAAGGCCAGCACGTGGCGCGAGCGGCGCAGCGCCTCGTGGTCGAAGCGGATGCCCTTGTCCGCCAGGCGCACGGTGAGCTTCACGCCGCCATCGTCGGTGAACTTGAAGGCGTTGGAGAGCAGGTTCTTGAGCACCTGCTGCAGCCGCTGCGGGTCCGTGCGCACATGGCGCGGCGTGCCCGTGAGCACCTCCACCTGGAAGGTGAGGCCCTTCTGGTCCGCCACCGGGCGGAAGCTGCGGTCGATGAACTGGTTGAGCTCCGTGAGGACGATGTCCCGGGGCTCCACCTGCATCTTGCCCGCCTCCACCTTGGACAGGTCGAGGATCTCATTGATGAGGCTGAGCAGGTCCCCGCCGGACGCGTAGATGGTGTTCGCGTACTCCACCTGCTTGTTGGAGAGGTTCCCGTCCTTGTTGTCCGACAGGAGCTTCGCGAGGATGAGCAGCGAGTTGAGCGGCGTGCGCAGCTCGTGGCTCATGTTGGCCAGGAACTCGCTCTTGTACTTGGAGATGATGGTGAGCTGCTCCGCCTTCTCCTCCAGGCTGACGCGCGCCAGCTCCACCTCGCGGTTCTTCTCCTCCACGCGGGTGTTCTGGTCCGCCAGCTCCTTCGCCTTGTCCTCCAGCTCGATGTTGGTGCGCTTCAACTCATCCTGCTGCTGGGTGAGCTCACGCGACTGGCTCTGGAGTTCCTGGGTCAGGCGCTGCGACTCGGAGAGCAGGGTCTCCGTGCGCATGTTCGCCATGATCATGTTGAGCACCACGCCGATGCTCTCCGTCAGCTGATCCAGGAAGATTTGGTGGATGGCGCTGAACGGGTGGAACGAGGCCAGCTCGATGACGGCCTTCACCTCGCCCTCGAAGAGGACGGGCAGGACGATGATGTTGAGCGGCGCGGACTCACCCAGCCCGGAGGAGATGGTGATGTAGTCCGACGGCACGCGCGTCAGCAGGATGGTCTTCTTCTCCAGCGCGCACTGCCCCACGAGTCCCTCGCCCAGGCGGAAGCGGTTCGCCAGGTGCTTGCGCTCCCGGTACGCGTAGGTGCTGGTGAGCTTGAGGGACGGGATGCCGCCCTCGGGGTCGGAGAGGAAGAAGGCGCCGTGGTGCGCGGACACCAGCGGGGTCAGCTCGCTCATGATGAGGCGGCTGACGGCGTCCAGGGACTTCTGGCCCTGCATCATGCCGCTGAACTTCGCCAGGTTCGTCTTGAGCCAGTCCTGCTCCTGGTTCTTCTGCGTGGTTTCACGCAGGTTGACGATCATCTGGTTGATGTTGTCCTTCAGCGCCGCGACCTCGCCTTCGGCGACGACCGTGATGCTGCGGGTCAGGTCGCCCTTGGTCACGGCGGTGGCCACGTCGGAGATGGCGCGCAGCTGGCTGGTGAGCGTACCGGCCAGCTGGTTCACGTTGTCCGTCAGCTGCCGCCACGTGCCGCGAGCGCCGGGCACGCGGGCCTGGCCGCCCAGCTTTCCTTCGATACCCACCTCGCGGGCCACCGTGGAGACCTGCTCCGCGAAGGTGCCCAGCGTGTCGGTCATGTTGTTGATGGTGTCCGCGAGCGCCGCCACCTCGCCCTTCGCGTCCACGATGAGCTTCTGGGTCAGGTCGCCGTTGGCCACCGCCGTCACCACGCGCACGATGCCGCGCACCTGGGTGGTGAGGTTGGACGCCATGAAGTTCACGTTGTCCGTGAGGTCCTTCCACGTGCCGGCCACACCGGGCACGCGGGCCTGGCCGCCCAGCTTCCCTTCCACGCCCACCTCGCGGGCCACGGAGGACACCTGCTCCGCGAAGATGCCCAGCGTGTCGGTCATGTTGTTGATGGTCTCCGCCAGGGCGGCCACTTCGCCCTTCGCGTCCACCACCAGCTTCTGCTTGAGGTCGCCGTTGGCGACGGCGGTCACCACCTTCACGATGCCGCGCACCTGCGTCGTGAGGTTGCGGGCCATGAAGTTCACGTTGTCCGTGAGGTCCTTCCACGTGCCGGACACGCCCTTCACTTCCGCCTGACCGCCCAGCTTGCCTTCCGCGCCCACTTCACGCGCCACGCGGGTCACTTCGGAAGCGAAGCTGTTCAGCTGATCCACCATCGTGTTGATGGTGTTCTTCAGCTCCAGGATTTCGCCCTTCGCGTCCACGGTGATCTTCTTGGACAGGTCACCGTTCGCGACGGCCGTGGTCACCAGCGCGATGTTTCGCACCTGGCTGGTGAGGTTGGACGCCATGCTGTTCACGTTGTCCGTGAGGTCCTTCCACGTGCCGGCGACGCCGGGCACCGCGGCCTGACCGCCCAGCTTGCCGTCCGTACCCACTTCCTTCGCGACGCGGGTCACTTCGGAAGCGAAGGCGCGGAGCTGGTCCACCATCGTGTTGATGGTGCTCTTGAGCTCCAGGATTTCGCCCCTCGCCTCCACGGAGATCTTCTGCGACAGGTCGCCGTAGGCCACCGCCGTGGTCACCTTGGCGATGTTGCGCACCTGGTCCGTGAGGTTCGCGGCGAGGACGTTCACGTTGTCCGTGAGGTCCTTCCACACGCCCGCGACGCCGGGCACCGCGGCCTGGCCGCCCAGCTTGCCCTCCGTACCCACTTCCTTACCGACGCGCGTGACTTCCGAAGCGAACGCGCGGAGCTGGTCCACCATCGTGTTGATGGTGTTCTTCAGCTCCAGCACCTCGCCTTTCACGCTCACGGTGATCTTCTGGGACAGGTCGCCGTTGGCCACCGCCGTGGTCACCTTGGCGATGTTGCGCACCTGGTCCGTGAGGTTGCCGGCGAGGACGTTCACGTTGTCCGTGAGGTCCTTCCACACGCCGGACACGCCCTTCACGTCGGCCTGACCGCCCAGCTTGCCTTCCGTACCGACTTCCTTCGCGACGCGCGTCACTTCCGCGGCGAACGCGCGGAGCTGGTCCACCATCGTGTTGATGGTGCTCTTGAGCTCCAGCACCTCGCCCTTCGCGTCCACGGTGATCTTCTTGGACAGGTCGCCGTTCGCGACCGCCGTGGTCACCTCCGCGATGTTTCGCACCTGGGCCGTGAGGTTGTTGGCCAGCAGGTTCACGTTGTTCGTGAGGTCCTTCCACGTACCCGCGACACCCGGCACCTCCGCCTGGGCGCCCAGCTTGCCTTCCACGCCCACCGTGCGCGCGACGTCCGTCACTTGCTGCGCGAAGACGGACAGCGTCTGCGTCATCGCGTTGATGGTGTCCGCGAGCGCGGCGATTTCACCCTTGGCCTCCATCACCAGCTTCTGGGACAGGTCGCCGTCCGCCACCGCCGTCACCACCTTGACGATGCCGCGCACCTGGGTGGTGAGGTTGAAGGCCATGCTGTTCACGTTGTCCGTGAGGTCCTTCCACACGCCGGACACGCCCTTCACGTCGGCCTGCCCCCCCAGCTTGCCGTCCGTGCCCACTTCCTTCGCGACGCGCGTCACTTCCGAGGCGAACGCGCGGAGCTGGTCCACCATCGTGTTGATGGTGCTCTTGAGTTCCAGCACCTCACCCTTCGCGTCGACGGTGATTTTGCGGGACAGGTCGCCCTTCGCGACCGCCGTCGTCACCTCCGCGATGTTACGGACTTGATCCGTGAGGTTGTTCGCCAACAGGTTCACGTTGTTGGTGAGGTCCTTCCACGTGCCCGCCACGCCCGGCACCACGGCCTGGGCGCCCAGCTTGCCTTCCACGCCCACCGTGCGCGCGACGTCCGTCACCTGCTGCGCGAAGATGGAGAGCGTCTGGGTCATCGCGTTGATGGTGTCCGCGAGCTCCGCCACCTCGCCCTTGGCCTCCATCTTCAGGCGCTGGGTGAGGTCGCCGTTCGCGACCGCGGTCACCACCTTGGCGATGCCTCGCACCTGGGTGGTGAGGTTGGACGCCATGAAGTTCACGTTGTCCGTGAGGTCCTTCCACGTACCGGACACGCCCTTCACTTCCGCCTGACCGCCCAGCTTGCCGTGCGTACCCACCTCGCGGGCCACGCGGGTCACTTCCGAGGCGAAGCTGTTGAGCTGGTCCACCATCGTGTTGATGGTGTTCTTCAGCTCCAGGATTTCGCCGCGCGCGTCGACGGTGATCTTCTTGGACAGGTCACCGGTGGCCACCGCCGTCGTCACCAGGGCGATGTTGCGCACCTGGGTGGTGAGGTTGGAGGCCATGCTGTTCACGTTGTCCGTGAGGTCCTTCCACGTGCCGCCGACTCCGGGCACCGCGGCCTGACCGCCCAGCTTGCCGTCCGTACCCACTTCCTTCGCGACGCGGGTCACTTCCGCGGCGAACGCGCGGAGCTGGTCCACCATCGTGTTGATGGTGCTCTTGAGCTCCAGCACCTCGCCCTTCACGTCCACCGTGATCTTCCGCGACAGGTCTCCATTGGCGACGGCGGTGGAGACCTCCGCGATGTTGCGCACCTGGCTGGTGAGGTTGGACGCCATCAGGTTCACGTTGTCCGTGAGGTCCTTCCACGTCCCCGCGGCGCCGGGCACCTGGGCCTGGGCGCCCAGCTTGCCCTCCACGCCCACCGTGCGCGCGACGCTGGTCACCTGCTGCGCGAACACGTTGAGCGTGTCCGTCATGTTGTTCAGCGTGGCACCCAGCGCGGCGATTTCACCCTGCGACGGCACCATCAGCTTCTGGGTGAGGTCACCGTTGGCGACCGCCGTCACCACCTTCACGATGCCGCGCACCTGCGTCGTGAGGTTGGACGCCATGAAGTTCACGTTGTCCGTGAGGTCCTTCCACGTGCCGGACACGCCGGACACCGCGGCCTGACCGCCCAGCTTTCCTTCCGTACCCACTTCGCGCGCGACGCGCGTCACTTCGGAGGCGAAGCTGTTGAGCTGGTCCACCATCGTGTTGATGGTGCTCTTCAGCTCCAGGACTTCGCCCTTCACGTCCACGGTGATCTTCCGGGACAGGTCGCCGCGGGCCACCGCCGTCGTCACTTCCGCGATGTTTCGCACCTGCGCGGTGAGGTTGCCGGCGAGGACGTTCACGTTGTCCGTGAGGTCCTTCCACACGCCGGACACGCCCTTCACGTCGGCCTGGCCGCCCAGCTTGCCTTCGGTGCCGACCTCCTTCGCGACGCGCGTCACTTCGGCGGCGAAGCTGTTGAGCTGATCCACCATCGCGTTCACGGTGGTGCCGATGCGGAGGAACTCGCCCTTCACGGGCTGGCCGTCGATCTCCAGCGCCATCTTCTGGGTGAGGTCGCCTTCGGCCACCGCCACCAGCACGCGGGCGACTTCCGTGGTGGGCTGCACCAGGTCGCCGATGAGGGCGTTGATGGACTGGACGCTGGTGGCCCAGTCGCCGCGCACGTCGCCCAGGTTCACGCGCTCGCCCATGCGGCCTTCGCGGCCGACCACGCGCTCCACGCGGACGATCTCGTGGGTGAGCGTGGAGTTGAGCGTCACCACCGCGTTGAACGCGCGGGCAATCTCATCCATGACCACGTCCTGCGCGCCCGACGGCAGCCGCACGGAGAAGTCGCCGCCCTGCACGGCCCGGAGCGCCGCCAGCAGCTGCTGGAGCGGAGGAGGGCCGCCGGGGCGCAGGCCGTCATCAGCGGCCGGGCGGTTGTTGCCATTGCGGCTTCGCGAGGGAGCGCGGCGGGCGGTCGCGGGCTCGGCACGCGTCGCCTCCACATTGCTCAGCCGGTTGGCCGCGACGTTGCCCTGCGAGCGGGCGCCTGGAGGGCCAGCGTCCTGGCTTGCGGCGGTGGCGGCTGTCTTTCGGCCGTTGGCGCGCTTGCGGGGAGCGGAGGAGCTGGAAGCCTTGGTGTCGTCCACGAATGAAACCCCTGATCGGCGGAAGCGTTGCGACCGGTCCTGCGAAACCGGCCCGCGATCCCAGGAACGTCCAATGAGTTCGCGGGTTTGTCGAATGTAAAGCCGGGGTGGAATGGCCACAGGTGTCAGGCAATGAACGCCGTGCCTGGGCCTGAGCCCCACCAACCCCGAAAGCCCCGGGTCGCAGTCGCGGGCCCGAGGAGAAACCTCCCCATAACAGTTTCAGGGAGGCGAGGCGGTGCAAGGGAAGCCATCGCATCCCTGCACATACAGCGCCCGCCCCGAGAGCCTTCGGGCAGGCGCGCGCGTGCGCGCGGGCACGGCCTCGCGTGCGCCGGTGCGAACGTCGAAGCGGAGTGAGCCCGGCCCTGGTGCATCCGGGGAAGCGGGGGCGCCACAGGCCAGCAGGACCTGATCCGCGGTGTCGAGCCACCACAGGAACTCCACGGTGCATGGGGCTTCCGCCCGCACCAACTCCAGCGTGCGGGCGTCGTAGACGATGACGCCGCCGCCCCACTCCACCGCCGCGAGCACGCCGCCAGGACTGATGGATAAACGGCCTCCCGGACCCGGCACCTGCGCCTGGCCCAGCACCTTGCCGTCCGGCGCCACGGAGACGAGCTGCCCGGTGGCATCCAGCGCGAGGACTCCGCCCGCATGGCCGATCAGCCATTCCGGTGGAGTGATGTCGCCCACCGGCAGCAGCGCGCCTCCCCGCTCCCGCAGCAGGTGGCCTCCGGCGGCGGCCCACAGACGGCGTGCGCCGTCGAAGGCGAGCGCGGTGGTGCCGGGGATCTCCAAGCGCGAGTGCGAGCCATCGTCGCCGCAGACCGCGACGACGCGGGGCCCGAACACCGCCGCGCGCGACGCATCCGGCGCCACGGCCCAGCCCAGCCGCGTGACCCCTTCGAGCTGCCGCGCCAGACAGTCATTGAGCGCGCCCAGGTGGGCGTCTCCGGCGGGTGAGGCGATGAGGTACGGAAGGCTGGTGGTGGAGACGTACAGCAGCAGGCCCAGGCCCGCGGCGATGACGAGCGTGAGCGGCCATGCCCGGGCGCCCACGCTCCGCGCGAGGCGCGCGCTCTTGCGGCCCGCCGCCAGATGCCCTTCCCGTCCGCTCACGCACGCTCCTCCCAGGACCGGAGGACAGCACAGAAACGGGGCGGAGACTGCTCACCGCGACACGAATGCCCGCCTGCTGGACACCCCGGACGTGGCCCACGCCCTGCAATCCGTGGAGGGCATGCCTTTCTCATGGCGTTTTCGTCGGCGGATGCGGCTCGTGGGCCTCGGACTGTGCGTGCCAGGCCTCATGTTCGTGGGGCTCCTGGCCGCGCTGGAAGGCTGGTACCGCGTGACCCTGAGGGAGCTCCCCTCGCTTCCCACTCCGCCGGACGCCACCGACCGGCTGCCGGCGAACCTCGCTCGGGTGTACTGGAGCCTGTACGAGCCCTCGGGCTCGATGACGGTGAAGCCCATGTGGCCCTGGACCGTCGCGTGGACCGTGACGCGCACCCTCGTGTCCAGGCCTCCTCGGGTGCACATGCCTTCGGGATGGAAGCTCGCGGACACGGCCGCCCGGCATTGGAGCCTGGACGGGTCACGCCACCTTCGAGGTGCCGAGCGGATGGCGCTGGGCATCTGGTTGACACGCCACTGGAACGCGGAGGAGCTGCTGGCCTTCGATGCGCGGCGGATGCCGCTGGGACATGGACTCCGCGACCTGCCCGAAGCGGCCCGGCACTTCCTGGGAAAGGAGACTGCGGACCTCACGCTGGCGGAGGCGGCACTGCTCGTGACGATGAATGATGATCCACGGTGGCGGAAGCACCCCGAATGTTTCATCGACCGTCTTCAGCCGCGAAGGGACGGACTGCTGCACCGCATGCGCGTGGCCGGCTTGCTGACATTGGAAGAAGAGGCGGAAGCACGTGCACAGCCCGTGGTCCTGAGCGCGCAGGGCGCGCGTGCGTGCAAGCCCTGTCCCGCGTGCTTCGTCCCATGAATGACCTGCGAGCTGGCGGCCTGCCTTGTGCCGGCTGGTCCCGACGGGTTGCCCTGTCCGGTGAAGCACACACCTTTACGCCTCAAGCGAGGGGAAAGGGTTCCTGACATGCGACGCTCCATTGGCACCGCGGCACTGGCTTTCAGCTTCTTGCTCTCCACCAGCGCGCTCGCCCAGCAGGTAGGCGACGGTTCGAGCCCCGGGACGACCCCCGGCTCGTCGGGCGCTTCGCCGGAGATGATCAACAGCGGGCAGACGGGCACCGCTGGCTCCTCGGGCACGGTCACTCCCGGCACCACCAACTCCACGGGCGTGCAGACGGGCAACACCGCCACTGGCACGGGTGGCTCTGGCACCGGCGTGAACCCGACTCCGGGCACCACCGGCACCGGCACCACGGGCGGTAGCACTTCCGGCACCGGCGGCACCGGGACCAGTGGCATCGGCACGGGCACCGGCACCACCGGCTCCAGCACGGACACCTACGGCACCGGGAGCACCGCTCCGTCCACGGGCACGTACACGCCGCCCTCGACGAGCACCGGCACCTACGGCGGCGCGGGCACCAGCACCACCGGCGTCGGCAGCTCCGGTAGCAACGGCACCATTGGTGGCTCCGGCAGCACCGGCACCATTGGTGGCACGGGCACCGGCACCACCGGCGCCACCGAGCCCGGCAACGAGTCCAACGGCTCGACCGTCATCAACCCGGGCGGCACCGGTACGGGCGGCACCAGCGGCACGACTGGCACGGGCGGCGTCGGAGGCACCGGCACCAGCGGCTCCGGCGGCACCATGGGCGGCGTGGGCGGCACCGGCACCGGTGGCTCCAATGGCACCATTGGCGGCCAGTAGCCTTCAGCGAGCTGCATTTGCATGACAGCCACGGCCGCCAGCCCTTCGCTGGCGGCCGTCGCCGTGTCTGGCTTTACTTCGGCGCGTCCAGACAGGCCATGGCCCGGCCCACGTACTCCATGAGCTTCGGGTCGCGGCCCTGACGCTGGGCCATCCGCGGCTCCTGCTGGTGCATCGTCTGGAGCGACTGCGCCATGCCGGGGTTGCCGCCCGTGAAGGCGCGGACGAGCTCGCGCCAGCGCGTGGCCAGGGCTCGCACCGGCTCGGACGCGGGGTCGGCGCCCTGCTCCATCTGTTCGCGCATGCTCGCGATGAGGCGGGGCCACTCGGCCTCCACCTGCTTGATGGCGTCGTCACCCATCGCCTGGCGACGGGCCTCCAGCTCCTTCAACTGCTCCGGGGTGTAGTACTTCTCGAACATGGTCATGGCCTCGATGGTCTGTAGGAAGTCGTCGGCGGAGACGGGCTCCGCCGCGCGCAGCTGCCGTGCGAGGGAATCCAGGCGGTCGCAGAGCTGGCGCTGTTCCGCCAATTGCTCCCGGGCCCGCAGGAGCCGCAGCTCCACCACGCGCAGGGCGGAGAAGTCCGCCCGGCCCAGCGTCTCGGCAATCTCCTCCAGCGAGAACCCGAGCTGCTTGAGCGACAGGATGTGACTCAGGCGGGCGATGTCCTCCGCCGTGTAGAGCCGGTGCCCCGACGCCGTGTGCGCCGAGGGCTTGAGCAACCCAATCTCGTCGTAGTGGTGCAGCGCGCGGATGGACAGCCCCGTGCGCCGGGCCAGCTCCCCGACCTTCAGCTCCGTGTGCTGCATGCCTCACCCCTTTCCAGCCACGGTCTTCGCGTGACTGGATGCCATGGGTACAACCTCACGTCGCGTGAGGTTCAAGAGGGAAAACGCACGGGGGTGGCCAGCGGCCGACAGGAATTGTTAGGGTCCCCGCACGGAACGGCGATGACCGCCGGTGGTTCCACGCACCTTGAGGAGACCTGTCCTGATGACTCCGCCCCTTGTCGTCGTCGTGGCCCTGTCCGCCACGCGGGCGCTCATCCGCTGAGCCGGTCGCATCACTGCCTTCCGTCGCAGCGCGAGCCCCGCGTCCTTCACGCCCGGAGCCCCGGAGTCCTCTCCCCGCGCCCCAGGCATCGCTCTGCCCGGAGTTCCCCAAGTGTCACTTGAAACCCTCGGCTGGGGTCCCGACCTCGACCTCGCGCTGTCCAACACCGTCTCGCAGTCGAACTCCTCCCTCGTCCCCGGGCGCGTCGTGCGCCAGCAGCGGGGACTGCTCACCGTGCAGACCGCCGGCGCGGCCTTCCTCGCGCGCGCGTCCGGACGCCTCCTCCATCAGGCCCAGGGCGTGGAGGCCCTGCCCACCGTGGGCGACTGGGTCCTCCTGCAACCGCCCGCGTCTGGTGACGGCGAGGCGCTGATGCACTCCGTGCTGCCCCGCCGCAGCCTCCTGAAGCGGCGCGAGGCGGGCAGCGAACACGACGGCCAGCTCATCGCCGCCAACGTGGACGTGGTGTTCCTCGTCGTGGGGTTGGACGGCAACTTCAACCCCCGCCGCGTCGAACGCTCCCTCACGGTGGCCTGGAACAGCGGCGCCACGCCCGTCGTGCTCCTCAGCAAGGCGGACCTCGCGGACAACGCGGCCGAGCGCGTCCTGGAGGTGGAGGCCCTGGCCCCCGGCGTGGACGTGCTCGCGGTGAGCGCGCGAACGGGCATGGGCGTGGAGGATGTGCGCGCACGGCTTCCTCCCAGCAGGACGGGCGTGCTGTTGGGCTCGTCCGGCGTGGGCAAGTCCACGCTCGCCAACCGGCTGCTGGACGCCGCGCGCCTCGTCACGCAGCCCGTGCGGCCAGAGGACGACAAGGGCCGGCACACCACCACGCACCGCGAGCTGTTCGTGCTGGATCACGGCGGCCTCATCATCGACGGGCCCGGCATGCGCGAGCTGGGCCTGTGGGGGGACGACGAGGAGGGCCTGGCCAACGCCTTCGCGGACCTCCTCGCACTGGCCACCGGCTGCCGCTTCAGCGACTGCGGCCACCAGGCTGAACCAGGCTGCGCGGTGAGGGCGGCGGTGGAGAACGGCACGATCCCCGAGGAGCGGCGCGCGAACTTCGCGAAGCTCCTGCGCGAGCAGGCCTTCCAGCACCGCCAGACGGACGCCACCGCGCAGCGCGAGCACAAGCGGGTGCAGCGCAACCAGTCCAACGCGGGCTGGGCCCGGACGCGCTCCAAGCGGCGCGGCGAATAGACAGACCCCTTCGGGCGCGGCGCGGACACCTTCGCGCGCCGCGTCCGGAGGTATTTCAGAGCCCGGGGCTCGAGTCCGGCACGGAGCCGGGCGGCGGCAGCGGCGGCGGAGTCGGGGTCTCCAGCACCGGGACCTCACCCTCCTCCGGCGCGTTCACGGAGTCCGGGACACGGGCCGGCGTCTCCTGGCCCAGGTCCTGCCGCGGATTGACGTTCTGGGACTCCGAAGCGCAGGCGTAGGCCACGGTGCGCGAGCCCACCAGGAGCGTGGGCACCAGCAGGCCGATCGCGGCGCAGTTGGCCTGTTCCTCGTCAGTGCGGTTGCCGCCAGCGCACACCGCCGACCCGATGAACGCGCCCGCCACCGCCAGGCCCGCCTGGATGAGGAAGTCGCTGGGGGTCGCGCGGCTCTGCGCCCACGCGATGCCGTTCTTGCACTCGCTGCCAGGGGGACTCGACACGGGCAACAGGCCCACCGCCGTGAACCACTGCCGGTCCTGGTGGACCTTGGGCTCCGGCCGCAGGTTCGTGACGATGCTCGTCCGATAGCAGCCCGTCTGCCCCAGCATCAGCGCCACCATCGACGCCGCCACCGCATGTGCCTTCCGCATCAATGCCCCAATCCCGGTGAGTGACCGCTCGCACCCGCGTTCAGGCCTCTGTGCCTAGCCTGAACGCGGGGGTCACCGGAAGAGGGGCGGCTCTAGCGGCGGCGCTTCACCCGCGCGGGCAGGTGTTCGAATGCCGTCTCCACCATGCCGCGCAGGCTGGCCTCGTCCATGCCCGCCTTGCCCACGGCCTCCAGCCCCCGGAAGACCGCGAGCAGCATGGCACCCAACCTCTGGGGGTCCGCGTGGGCCGCGAGGTCACCATGCGCCCGGGCCTGCTCCAGGCAGCGAACGAACGCGGCCTCCAGCCCCCGGAAGGTCTCCAGTGCCCGGTCCGCCACGTGCGCGTCCTGCGCCGCCAACTCCGACGTGCCTCGCGCCAGCAGACACCCTCGCCGGTTCGCGGGCGCCGCGGACGCGGTGGCCACGCCCAGCATGTACTGGCGCAGCCGCTCCAGCGCTCCTGCGTCCGGCCCCTCCAGCGTCTTCTTCACCGACTCCACGGAGCTCACGCAGTACGTGTCGAACACCTTCAGGAAGAGCTGATGCTTGTCGCCAAAGGCTCCGTAGAGGCTGCCCTTCCCCAGCCCCGTGGCCTGCATCAGGTCGTCCATGGACGTCGCCGCGTAGCCCTTGTTCCAGAACTGGTCGCGCACCGCCCGCAGCACCTGCGCTTCATCGAATGTCCGAGGCCGAGCCATGCCCGGAAAATAAAAGTTATTGACCGTTCGGTCCACCATTCTTAGATATGGACCACGAAGTCCATAACCAAGGAGTGGGACGATGGGCAGGCTCGACGGGAAGGTGGCGGTCGTCACGGGTGGAACCACGGGCATCGGCTTCGCGTCCGCGAAGCGCTTCGCGCAGGAGGGGGCGAAGGTGTTCCTCACCGGCCGCCGGCAGGCGGAGGTGGACCGGGCGGTGCAGGAGATTGGCCACGGCGCGGTGGGCGTGCGCGGGGACGTGTCCGTGATGGCGGACCTGGACCGGCTCTACGCGCGGGTGAAGGAGGAGGCGGGGCACCTGGACGTGGTGTTCGCCAACGCGGGCGGCGGCGAGTTCGCGGCGCTGGGCACCATCACGGAGGCGCACTTCGACCAGACGTTCAACGTCAACGTGAAGGGCACGCTGTTCTCGGTGCAGAAGGCGCTGCCCCTGTTGAAGGACGGCGGCTCCGTCATCCTGACGGGCTCCACCGCGGGCTCGGACGGCTCGGCGGCGTTCAGCGTCTACGCGGCGACGAAGGCGGCCATCCGCTCGTTCGCGCGCACCTGGGCGACGGACCTGAAGGGGCGGCGCATCCGGGTGAACACGCTCAGCCCGGGGCCCATCGACACGCCGGGACTCAACGGGCTGGCGGCCGACGCGGCGGGGGCGAAGCAGATCAAGGAGTACCTCACCAGCCTCATCCCGCTGGGACGCATGGGGCAGCCGGACGAGGTGGCGAAGGCGGCGCTGTTCCTCGCGTCGGACGACAGCAGCTTCGTCAACGGCGCGGAGCTCTTCGTGGACGGCGGCGCCGGGCAGGTCTGAGCGGCCCGGCGAGGAAGGACCGCGTCAGTCTTCCTTGCCGTCCGGGTTCGACGCGGCCAGCTTGCGCATCTTCGCGGCGAAGGGGCTCTCGCCGTTCACCGGCAGCGGGCCGCCGGCCATGCGCTGGCGGCGGTCCATGGCGAGGTGGCCCTCGGGAGGACCCTCCAGGGCTTCCTTCTCGAAGCGGTCCTGGCCACTCAGCACCCGCCCCACGGGACGGGACGAACCGACGCGACGAAAGGGATCCACGGACATGGTGCCGACCTCCGGATGACGCCCCTGTTCTACCGCGCTTCGGTCCCCGGTGCATCCCACCCCCGGGGATCCTCCAGCGCTCCGCCGATGTGCCGAAGCACCCGCGCGGCCAGGTCCACGTCGATGAGACGCGAGTCCCAGGTGCAGGTGAGCGTCATGGCCTTGCCGGGCACCAGCACCCCGTCCTGCACCACGGGCACATCCCGCACGAGCCCGGGCGCCAGCAACAGCGGCACGCGGGTGTAGGGCACCATCGCGACGAAGCCCCGCTCCAGCCCCAGTGAGCCCAGGTTCGTCACCGCCACGGAACCGAACGGGTCGAACGGCATGCCCACGCGGCGCAGGTTCACGTTCAGGCCGTACCAGACGAAGGACAACAGCCGCAGCGCGGGGCCCATCAGCCAGCCGGGCAACAGCGACGAGCGCCGCTTGCCCCGTTCGATCTCCACGTCCTCGCGCGCGCGGACCCGCGACACCCGCGACTCCATGGCGTCCGCCAGCGCCTCCAGCGACTTCTGGTCCGCGCGGTGCACGGTGGCGGTGGTCAGGTCCACGCGCGCCGAGCCGCTCGCTGGCTGCACCACCAGCACGCAGACGCCCACGTCCTCGCGCAGCCACGGGCGCTGGCCCCGGAGCACGACGTTGGCCTCCGGGTAGCGGCGCAGCGCGTCCGCCGCGGCCTTCGCCACCAGGTGCGTCACCGTCAGGCGGCGGCCCGTGAGCGTGCGGTGCGTGGCCATGAACGCGAGCGCCGGCTCCATGCGGACCTCCAGCGCCGCGTAGGCCGTGGGGTCGCGGGGCGCGCGCCACGTCCCCAACGCGAGCTTGCGCAGGGCACTGGCCGGAGACGCGGGATGGAGGTCCAGGTTCATGGAAGGTTTCTCAAGCCTTTGCACGGCGGGAGGACCGCGCGCAACCGGGACGGGCACCTGTTAGACATTGGCCCCAACGCCCCTGCCCTTCCCCTCCCTTCGAGGCCCATCCGCATGAGCACCCTCGCCCTGGTCCTGTCCCTGGCATTACAGGCCTCGCCGCCCGCGACGAAGCCCCTCCCGAAACCCGCCGCGCAGGCGGAGAAGAAGGCCCCCGCGGAGGACGTCGCCGCCGCCACCCAGGCGTGGCAGACCGAGCGGCTGCAACGCCTGACATCGCCGGACGGCTGGCTGACGCTGGTGGGGCTCACCTGGTTGAAGGAGGGCGAGCAGACGGCCGGCTCCGCTCCCGACAGCGCGGTGCCACTGCCCTCGTCGGCGCCGGCCAGGGCGGGGACCTTCGTGCGCAAGGGTGACACCGTGAGCTTCCAGCCCGTGCCGGGTGTGGCCTTCACGCTGGAGGGCAAACCCTTCACCGGCGGCGCGCTGAAGACAGACGAGAAGGAGGCGCCGGACGTGGTGCGGCTGGGCACCGTGAACTTCCAGATCATCCGCCGGAAGGACAGGCTGGGCGTGCGGATGAAGGATTCGGAGGCGGCGACGCGCAAGCAGTTCCACGGCATCCCGCTGTATCCGGCCAGCGCGGACTGGAAGGTGGAGGCGCGGCTGGTGCCGGACGACATGCCGCGCATGCTCAGCGTGCCCACGGTGCTGGGGTACGCGGAGGAGATGAAGTCCGCCGGCACGCTCGTCTTCAAGGTGGCGGGCAAGGAGTACCGCCTGACGCCCGTGGGGGAGGAGGGCTCGGACGAGCTGTTCATCGTCTTCGGCGACGAGACGAACCACGACACGACCTACGGCGCCGGCCGCTTCCTCGAAGCGCCGCTGCCGGACAAGGACGGGCGCGTCGTGCTGGACTTCAACCGCGCCTACAATCCGCCGTGCGCCTTCTCGCGCTTCGCCACCTGCCCGCTGCCTCCGCGCGGCAACCGCCTGTCCCTGCGCGTGGAAGCCGGCGAGAAGCGCGCGGGAGAGCACTGACCCCTCGAAACGCCTCCGCCCGCTTCCCTCCAGGAGGGAAACGGGCGGCGTGGGGGCGTCATCAAGCTGAAACCTCAGAGCTGGATGGTCTTCTCCACTTCCGCCATGCGGAAGCGCGCCATCGCCAGGTTCGCGTTCGCGCGGTGCAGCGCGATGTAGAGGAACAGGCCTTCGCGGGCCGCGAGCGGACGGATGATGTGGTACTGCTCGCCCAGGGTGATGAGCATGTCCTCGATGCGGTCCTTGATGCCCAGGGCCTTCATCGTCTTCAGCTTGGCGCGCATCACCTCCGTGTTGCCCGCCGCCGCCGCCTCGACGTTGAACCCCGCGGATCCGACACTTCCCAATGTCATCCCGCTGTTGGCATCCGCGAGACAGACCGCGAACGCCCCTTCAATCTTCATCGCCTCTTCCAGCGCCTGCTTCACGTTCGCCATGACTTCACCTTCCAGTAGGACGGGGGGACCGGCTGGGGACTGCGACTGCGGAACGGCAGGCTGCGTCTGCGTTGTGTCGGCCGTGAGCTCCGCCAGGTCGAACGTCAGCTGGCTGGAGTAGGAGCGCGGCTGCGGCACGAAGAGGGCCTGCGCCTCCGTCAGCCCGCAGAGCGTCTCCAACTGCACCGCCAGGTGGCGGCACAGCACGTCGCGCAGCGTGTCGCGCGGCACCAGGCCCCACGCCACCAGCGTCTCGCAGAAGTTGCCGCCACCCTTGCGGCACTCCGCCATCACCTGCTCGACGTCCTCGCGGCTCACCAGCTTCGCGTCGATGAGCGCCGTGGAGAAGCTGCGCGCGCCCGGGCCCGTAAGCACCGTCCACGCCACCTTGCGCTCCACCACGAAGATGCGCCCGGAGACCGTGGTGGACTTCACCACCACCTCGCCGCCCAGCTTGCTCTCCAGCGCTTCGTTCAACACCGCCCGGACGACCTGACGGGGCTGGGACACCACGTTTCGGGGAGCCGGATTCATTCGGGAGTCACAGTGACCGTCAGTGTTGGCGCGGTCCGTCAAGGGGGCGGGGCTGGCGAAACAATAAGCAACTACGCTGCATAATGGCAACCCAGCTGTAAAATTCAGGGATTTGATGACTCCCCTGGGGTTGGTGGAACCCCGTACAAACGTCTGAGTGTCTTGTATCGAAGAACCAAAGACAACGGAACAATGCCAGCGCAGCAAAAACCCGGCGCATGCGTCCGACAGCGCAATGCGTCGAGGGGATGCGGGGTTGTCCCCTCAACATTTTCCCTCTGAAACAGGGGCAGGCAGGCCTCTCCCCGGGGGGAAAATCCGATCCTCCGCGCGGCACGTAGAACCCCCCAGAGCGCGTGAAGCACCCTGGGGGGCTGGGTCCTGTTGGACCATGTTTCGCCCTGTTGGCCGCTCAGTGCACTGGGGGTGCGCGGTCCGCGGTGGCTTGCGGGGCCAGGGGCGACTCCAGACGTGGGGCGATGCCGTCCTTCAGCTGACGCAGCACGGCGGCGCAGAAGGCCTCCAGGTCATCCGGCTTGCGGGACGTGATGAGGTTGCCGTCCTCCACCACCTGGCGGTCCACCCAGCGCGCGCCGGCGTTGATGAGGTCCGTCTTGATGGAGGGGAACGAGGTGACGGTGCGCTCGTCCGCGATGTCCGCCTCCACCAGCATCCACGGCGCGTGGCACACGGCGGCGATGGTCTTGTCCGCCTTGAAGAAGTCGCGCACGAAGCCGACCATGCCGATGTCCATGCGAAGGTGGTCCGGCGAGTAGCCGCCGGGAATCACCAGCGCGGCGAAGTCCGCGGCCTTCACCTCCTTCACCGCCTTCTCCGTGCGGATCTCCGCGCCCTTCTTCCCCTTGAGCGTCTTGCCGGCCTCCACGCCGATGACGACGGGCTCGTGGCCCGCTTGCTTGAGCTTGTCGAAGGGGACCTGGAACTCGGAGTCCTCGAAGTCGTTCGCCACGATGAATGCGATGCGCGCCATGGAACTGCCTCCCGCTGGGCATGGGTGTCGTTGAAACCGCCCGAGCAAGGTGCCCACGACAGGGGCCGCGACAACGCCACCCGGCACCGTCTTCCAGTCCTGAGTGCGCTCGCCTGCCCCCCTTCCGGGTCGGTAGGCCGCGTTCACCAACGCTCGATTGTCGCCATGCGCTCCCGACGCCTGCTCCTGCGCGTCCGGCGTCAGCTCACGCTCTCCGCGCTGTAGCGGGCCAGCAGGCCCGTGCGCACCGCGTAGCGGTAGACCCGCTGGAACACCCAGCCCGCCAGCACGATGTCCAGGAGCGCCAGCGCGAAGCCCCAGCCGAGCGTGGCGCCGGAGAACTCGCCGCCGGCCACCAGCGTGCGCACGCCCTCGAAGACGTAGGACGGGGGCAGCAGCTTCGCCACCCACTGCATCCACTCCGGCAGCGTGGACAGCGGGTAGAAGACGCCCACGAACGGGGACAGCAGGCTGGGGATGGGCCAGACGAACCACTCGGACGCGGGGCCCAACCTCAAGACCATCGCGCTGCTGAGGATGCCCAGCGCGATGCCGAAGAGGAACAGCACCATCACGAAGGGGATGAACATCACCCCGTAGGCGGCGAAGGACAGGCCGAACACCGTGGTGGACAACAGCAGCATGACGACGAGGCCAATGGCGCTGGTCACGATGCTCGTCAGCACCAGGCCGCTCACGTACTCCGTCAGCGTGAGCGGCGCGGCGAAGACGTTGAGGAAGTTGCGCGACCAGACGTCCTCGAAGAAGCCCGTCGTCAAACCCTGCATCACGCGCGCGAAGAAGTCCCAGAGCAGCACCGCGCCCAGGAGCGCCGGCACGAAGTCGTAGCCGGAGGACGTGACCTGGTTGAGGTACCGGGTCATGAAGCCCCACAGCACCATGTCCACGGCCACCCAGGCGAACAGCGGCACCACGCGCGCGAGGTTGCCTTTGTAGAGATAGAACTGGCGCAGCGCGATGCCCGCGACGTGGTTCAGGTTCATGGCGCTTCGTTCCTCTCCAGCGCCAGCGGCTCGTTGGCCACGGCGATGAACAGCTCCTCCAGTGACGCCTTGCCGTGCTCGCGGGGCAGCGTCTTCGGGTCGCCCTCCAGCAGCACCCGGCCGCGCGCCAGGAAGAGGACGCGGTCGCAGACGGACTCCACCTCGTACATGTTGTGGGACGTCCACAGCACGCTGCTGTTGCCCGTGGCGGCGAAGGCCTTGATGCGGGTGCGGATGTCCAGCGCCGTGGCCGGATCCAGCGACGCGGTGGGTTCGTCCAACAGCAGCAGGCGCGGCTCGTTGAGCATGGCCTTGGCCAGGGACACGCGCGTCTGCTCGCCGGAGGAAAGCACGCCGCACTTGGTGTCTCGGAAGCGCTTCAGGTCGTACTCCTCCAGCAGCGTCTCGATGCGGGCGGACAGCCCCTTCACGCCGTAGATGAGGCCGAAGACGCGCAGGTTCTGGGCCACGGTGAGGTTGCCGGGCAGGGGCGAGTAGACGGCGGCGAAGTTGGTGCGGGACAGGGCCTTCACCCGCTGGGTCTCCAGGTCGGTGCCTTCGATGGCGATGGTGCCGGAGGTGGGCTGGAGCACGCCCAGGAGCATGTTGATGGTGGTGCTCTTGCCCGCGCCGTTGGGTCCCAGGAGCCCCACGATTTCGCGGCGGCGCACGTGGAAGGAGATGCCGTCCACTGCCGTGTGGGCGCCGTAGGTCTTGCGCAGGGCCGTGACGGAGAGAACCAGGGTGTCCAGCGAGCCGGATTTCATCTGGGTGCTTGCTGTACCACGCGGACGTCTCGCCGCCAGGGCGCACTTCCGGCGGGAGGCAGGCGGGCGGGGCCTCGGGGCCCGGAGACGAAAAGCGGACGGTGCCCGTGCACGGTCCGCGCGAATCTGGAAAGCTTCGCGCCCCTTCCTGGTCCCAGTGGAGTCGCCGTGCTGCTGGAAGTACCTATTTTAATCGGCCTGATGGTGGCAGCCATCGCGCTTGCCATCGCCGCCAAGCGGGCCAGCGTGCCGTACAACGTCGCGCTGGTGCTTGGTGGCCTGCTCATCTCCGTCGCACACCTGATGCCGGGCGTGCCCCCGCTCAACCCGCAGGTGGTCTTCCTCATATGCCTGCCTCTGCTGCTCTTCGAGGGCGGCATCATGGCGGACCTCAATGGCATCCGCGCGAACGCGGTCCCCATTGGCCTGCTGTCCACGCTGGGGATGGTGCTCGCCATTGGCGCCACCGGCGCCGCGCTGCACTGGATGCTGCACCTGGCGTGGGGGCCCGCGCTGCTGCTGGGCTCCATCCTCGCGGTGACGGACACGGTGTCCATCCTCTACGCCTTCCGCCGCGCGCCAGTGCCCGGGCGGCTGGCGGGCATCATTCAAGGTGAGAGCCTCTTCAACGACGGCACCGCGCTGGTGGCGTACACGGCCATCGCGGCGGTGGTGGCGGGCGGTATGGCGCCCTCGCTGGGGTCGCTGGGCGGCCATGTGCTGCTCGCGTCGGTGGGCGGCGCGGTGGTGGGCCTGGCGCTGGGACTCCTGGGAGGCTTCATCATCCGGCGCGCGGAGGATCCGCTCGCGGAGATCATGGTGACGACGGCGGTGGCGCTGGCGTCCTACGTGATGGCGGAAGAGGTGCACCTGTCAGGCGCCATCTCCGCGGTGGTGGCGGGGTTGGCGGTGGGCGTGACGTTGCGGCGGGAGGTGCCGCCACAGAGCCAGGTGGCCATCCACTCCTTCTGGGAGTACGCCACCTTCGGCGTCAACACGTTCCTCTTCCTCTCCGTGGGTCTGGACACGCGGCCGGAGGCGCTCCAGGGGCACCTGCCGGGCGTGGGCATCGCGGTGGTGGCGGTGGTGCTGGGGCGCGCGGTGGCCATCTACCTGCCCTTCCTGCTGCTGCGTCTGTTCAAGCCCGCGGAGACCATCCCGCTGCGCTGGCAGCACGTGTTCCTGTTGGGCAACATCAAGGGCGCGCTGTCCATCGGTCTGGCGTTGGGTCTTCCGGAGAATACGCCCGCGCGCGAGCAGATTGTCTCCATCGCGTTCGGCGTCACGCTGGTGTCCATGGTGGGCCAGGGGTTGATGCTCACGGGCGCGCTCAAGGCGTTGGGGCTGTTCCAGCAGGACGCGGTGGCGCTGGAGATGGCGGAACAACGCGGGAAGCTCATCGCCAGCCGCGCGGCGCACGTGGAGCTGGAGGCGTTGCACTCGCAGGGCCTGCTGCCGCGCGCGGCCTATGAGCACCTGCGCAGCGAGTATCAGGTGAACATCGCCCGGGCGGAGCGGGAGCTGCGGCGCATCAGCGAGCAGCACCTGGCGGAAGGCGCGAAGGACCTCTTGAGCACGCGGCGGCGGCTCATCGACGCGGAGCGCACGGCGTTGCAGGGGGCCCGGCGCAACGGGCTGATTCCGGAGGCGACAGCGGAGGAGATGCTGGCGCACCTGGATGGGCGGATGTTGGACCTGGAGAAGGTGCTGCACGGCGGGCACGCGAATTCGGAAGGCAAGGAGCACAAGGCGTCATGAAGATCGTCATCGCGGGGGGAGGACGGGTGGGCGGCGCGCTGGCGGCGCGGCTCGTGTCGGAGCAGCACTCGGTGACGGTCATCGAACGCGACGCGGGCATCTGCTCGCGCCTCTTTGAAGAGGTGGGCGTGGTGACGGTGTGCGGGGACGCCACCAACCCGCGCGTGCTGGAGGCGGCGGGCATCGGGACGGCGGACGTGGCGGCGGCGGTGCTCGCGCACGACCCTGCGAACCTCGCGTTCGCCATGCTGGTGCGCGCCACGTCCAGCGCGCGCCTGATGGTGCGTATGCTGGACACGAACTACCGCGACGCATACCGGCTGGCGGGCGTGAAGGAGCTGGTGGCGGAGGCGGACGTGGTGGTGGCGAAGATGACCACCGCCATCGACTTCCCGCAGGTGTCCGGGTCGCTGCCGCTCAGCAGCGGCGACGCGCTCCTCTTCGAGCTGGCCATCCCCGTCCGCGCCCGGGTGGCGGGACAGACGGTGGCGCAGGTGCGCGGCATGGAGGGCTTCCCGCGCGAGTGCATCTTCATCGCGTTCGTGGATCCGCAGGGCCACACCGCGCTGCCGGAGGGCAACACGCAGCTGAAGGCCGGGCACAACGTCATCCTCGTGGCGCGCCGCACGCAGGTGGCGAAGGCGGTGGAGTTCCTCACGTCCGAGCCGCCGCTGGGCGCGGGCCTCGCTTCAACGCTGGCGCAGACGCTGCGCAAGCTGGACTTCCTGGCGCCCCTGAATGACGACGAGCTGGAGGCGGTGGCGCGCGGCGCGGAGCTGCTCCAGACGCCCGCGGGCACGGAGCTGTTCCGCCAGGGCGACGCGGGCGAGACGTTCTACGTGGTCATCTCCGGCGAGGTGGCCATGAAGGACGGCTCACGGCAGACGGTGGCCACGGTGAAGCAGGGCGGCTTCTTCGGAGAGCTGGCCCTGCTCACGGGCGAGCCACGCAACGCCACCGCCGTCACCGCCACGCCGTGCGAGCTGGCCGCCGTGGGCCGCGAGGACTTCCGCGGCGTCATGATGGCCAACCCCGCCGTCGCGCTGGAGATGAGCCGCATCCTGGGCCAACGCCTGTCACGGCTGGGCGGGCAGGCACAGCAGACGAAGCGGCGCGGGCTGTTCGGCCGCTGAGAAAGACAGGTGCGCTACGTGGACCGCTTGAGGCGCCCGCACACCGCGGACGCCGCCAGGAAGCCCACGCTGAAGGCGTTGCGGAAGCGGTCATAGAGCGCACCCACGCCGGGCACGTTGGCGATCATGTCGCCGAAGCTCCACATCTCCTCGTGCGCGTGGATGAGCGGCAACACCTCACCGCCGTCCTCGCCGCGCTGGAGCGTGAAGTCGTACACGAGCAGCGTGCGCAGCGGGTACGTGTAGAGCCACGCGAACTGCTTGAGGTTCATCACCCCGTCCACGATGGCCCGCCCGCTCTTCCCATCCGGCTCCAGCTGGACGTTGAGCTGGAAGATGTCGAAGTCGAAGTGGAACATGCAGTGGAAGCCCGCCGCGCCCTTGCGGTACGTCTCCTTGCCGCCCCCCTTCTGCCAGGGGTCGGTGAAGGTGACGTCCTCCGCCATCATCGGCAGCAGCTCCGCGTCCAGCACCGACGCGGGGATGGACGTCGTGTAGAGCAGCCGCGTCACTTCCCGGAAGCGCGCTTCCAGCTGCTCGATCAATGCCTGCTCCGCCTTGCGCATGCGTCGTCCCCCTGCCCGCTCTCGGACCGCGCCTGAAGTTAGGCACGGGCCTGGGACAGGGGAAGACGGGGTGCGTCAGCCGCTCAGCTCCGTGAGGAGCTGCGCCGCCTGGTCCTTCACGGTGGCGTCCGCCGTGCCCAGCGACTGCGCCTGCTTGGCGTGCCGGGTGGCTTCCGCCCGGTCGAACGGCTGGGTGGCGCGCGCCAGGTTCAGGTGCGTGAGCGCGTCCTGGGGGTTCGCCTCCAGCACCCGCTCCAGCAGCACGCGGGCCCGCGCGTGGTCCTGGTCTCCCATCAGCAGGCGCACCAGGTCGTTGGTGGGGCCGGGCTCGTGGGGCACCACCGCCACGGTCTCCTCCAGGAGCTTGCGGGCCTCGGCGCGCTCGCCCAGCGCCTCGTGCGCCTGCGCCAGCGAGTGACGGATGTCCCACTGGTTCGGAGCGCGCTCGAGGGCCTCCGCGAAGAGGGCCTTCGCCTCCGCCAGCTCCCCGGCCAGCATGCTCGCCAGGCCGTGCAGGTGGACGTAGCGGACCTGCGCCGGATCCAGCTCGCGCAGCTCCAGGATGGTGCGGCGGGCCGAGTCCTTGCTGTTGGCCTGGAGGTAGAGGCGGAAGAGGTCCTGCAACACCGCCACGCGCGTACGGCCCTGCGCGTTCTCGAGCGCCCGCGTGGCCGCCGCGATGGCTGCCCCGATGGCGCCGTTCGCCGCGTGCGCGCGCGACAGCATCAGGTGCGGCAGGGCCTCCTGGGGCGCCAGCGCCGAGGCCTGCTGGAAGTGCGTCACCGCCGCCGCCGTGTCCTTGCGCAGCACCGCGATGCGGCCCAGCTCGAAGTGCGGATAGACGCTGTGGGGCGCTACCACCTGCGCGGCCTCGAAGGCGGCCTTCGCGCCCTCCAGGTCACCGCGCTCGGCCAGGAGCGTGCCCAGGTTGAAGCGCTCGAAGTAGCCGGCGGTGGGCGCGGCGGCCAGCGCCTTGAGCGTCACCAGCGCCACGGGGTCTCCGGCCTGCGCCTTGAGCATGGCCAGGTGCGCCTGCGCCTCCGTGTTGTCCGGCTGCACCTGCAGAAGGCGCGTCACTGCGCCTTCCGCCTCCTTCGCGGCGCCGGTGCTCAGGTGGGTGCGCACCAGGCCCATCAGACAGTCCACGTCCTTCGGGTCGATGGAGAGGCCCTTCTGGAAGCTCTTCACCGCCTCCGCCGGCTGACCCTGCTGGAGCGACTGCCCACCCTCTTGCGCGTACCTGGATGCCATGGTCCCCCTTACCTACCACGAGCCTCCAGAATCCCCGCCTCCCCGCCTGCCCCTACCGGCGCAGCGCGGCCAGTGCGACACCGGGGACCTTCCACCAGGACGGGGACTGCTCGAATTCCACCAACCGGCGGCCCAGCGCCGCCACGCCCTTGTGACCCGGCACCCACGGGGGCGAGGGCAGCGACGTGAGCGGGGCGCGCAACACCGCCTTCTCGATGGACTCCAGCATGAACGTGTTGTGCACCCAGCCCTGCCCGCTCTGGATGTCCCGGGCCGACGCGGACGGATGGCCGCCCCAGGGCATGCTGCCCAGCGCATACGCCGCCGCGGGCCAGGTGTTGAGGGCCACCGTGCCGTAGCGCAAATCCCGCACCGCCTTCTCCACCGCCGCGCGCACCCTCGGATCCCGCATCGTCTTCGGGTGGACGATGAGCGTCACGTTCAGCGTGCCCCACACCTTCTCGTTGAGGAACGCCACCGCGGCCTCCAGGAAGGCCACCGGTTCGTCGGAGCCCGGCAGGCCCGTCTCAGACAGCACCGTGCACCAGGGCTCGTTGCGGAAGACGCGGTCGTCCGTCTTCGAGGGATCCACGTCTGGAATCAACGCGTAGGCCAGGTCGCCCTCGCCGGGGTTGCCCACCAGCCGCAGGTTCGGGCGTGCATCCGTGAACTGGTGCCAGCGCTCCTGCGCGCCCGGGTAGTACGCGCGGCGCACGGGCGCATGGCCCAGGCTCGCCTGGATGCGGTCCATCAGCGTGCCGCGTTGGAGCCAATCCTTCGGCTGCACCAGCAGCTTCGCCGCGTTGCAGTTGAAGGACGCGTTGTTGGCGACCATGCCGGCGATGTCGTCCGCTTGAAAGCGCAGCTCACCGTCCGAGTACGGCCCCGGCACCACCACCACGGGGGAGATGTTGCCCAGCTCGCTGGAGACGTGTTTCGCGAGCAGCGGTTCGTTCTTCCTCCGGCGCTCGTCGGACTCCGGGCCGGGCGGGCCCCACACGAGTGCGTCGTGGGTCTTGTCGCTGCCGGTGATGTGAATCTCGTCCACCGCGTCGTGGTGGACCAACTGCGCGCCCTCCTCCGCGCCGCCGTACACGATGGCCAGCGCGTCTCGCGCGATGAGCGGCGCGAAGGCCTGCTCCAGGAACGGGCCCAGGTACGCGTTGACGGGGTTCATCTTGAGCACGCAGGCGGTGCCCTCGACGAAGAGCTTGTAGAGGCAGTCCATGGGCGGGATGGAGTTGACGTTGCCGCCGCCCAGCACCGCGCAGACCCGGCCCTTGTGGGGCTTTCGGTAGAAGGACGCCTGGTGTTCGCGCAGGTTGGCCGCGGTGACGCCGGGCTGGAAGTAGACCTCGCCCGTGGTGCCGGGCAGGAGCATCCCCTCCAGCCTGTCCCGGGGGAACAGCCGCGCGGCGAGCCGCCCGTCCTCCAGCGTGCGCAGGTGCTTCGCGGGGATGACGGGCGCGCCGTGCTTCTGGATGTCCTTCAGCGCGTCCGAGAGCAGCCGCAGGTTGCGCACCACCACCATGGGCCCGGCGAGCCACTCCTCACCCGCGAGTGGACCGCCGGGGTCGATTCCCTTCGCCTCGCAGGCCGCGCGCACGCTGGGCTCCGCGATGGCGACGTACGCGTGGCGCAGGTCCTCCAGGAGCCGGATGCGCTCCGTCAGGGCGAGCTTCGCCCACGCGCTCGAGCCCTCACGGACCCGGCGCACCAGGATGTCGATGGTGGTGCGTGACGTGTGCTGCGGGACGGCGGCGGACATGGCGACCTCCGAGACAGGCTTCACACCGGGTCCCGGTATAGGGAACCCCCGCGTGCGCCGTCACCGAGGGGCCGCGCCCTCCGTCCTCAGGTGGGCAGAGGCTCGGCCAGGCCCTTGCGGATGGCCTCGTCGATGACGGCCATCACCTTCTTCATGTTCTCGCGGCTGCGCGCCGCCTGCTGCTCGCCCAGCTTCCCCTGCTGCTCACCGAGCTTCCCCTGCTCCTCGCCGAGCGCCTCCATCTTCTCGCCGAGCGCCTCCATCTTCTCGCTGAGCTCCTCCTGCTGCTTGTCCAGGCCCTCCAGCTCCTGGTCGAAGGACTCGTCGCGCTTGTCGAGTTCCTCTTCCTTGCGGTCGCGATCGGGGCTGTCTCCGAGTGAATGGAGGCGGGCGCGCTCCATGGCGATCTCCGCGCGCTTGGAGGCGATGGCGGCGTGCTTCGCGGCGATCTGCGACATGGGATAGCCCAGCTCCGCCTGCTTCTGGCCCAGCGCGGCCTGCTGCGCGCCCAGGGCCGCCTGCTTCTCACCGAGCGCGCCCTGCGCATCGCCCAGCTTCCGGTCGTCCTCCATCAGGTTGCGCACCTGCTCCAGCGTCTTCGCGTCGCGGATCAGCATGGGCTTGTTGTCGCGGCGCACGAAGAGCAGGTCCTTGCCCTGCTGCTTGAAGGTGCGCGCCAGGTACAGGTCGTCCGTGCTGCCGGCCATCATCGTGCGGCCGTCGGAGAGGTACGCGAAGGTGTCGCCGTCCTCGATGTCCATGTCCGGAGGAGGCGCGGGCGGCGCGGGAGGACGCGGCGCGGCCGCGAGCATGGGGGCCATGGGCGCCACCGGGGACAGCGCACCCCGGACCGGAGGCGCGGGAGGCACCGGCGGGGTGGCCCTGCCACCGACCGGCGGCGCGGGCGGCGCGGGCGGCACCGGAGCCAGCCTGTCATTGTCCGGGATGGGCGCGGGCGCGGTGGGCGGGGCGTGCGTGGTGACAATCCGCGTGGTCGGCTTCCCCGGCGTGGGCGGAGGCAGCGCGGGCAGCGGCGGCAACGGCGGCGCGTCATCGGGCGTGCCGGGCGCCTTCGCGGTGTGCACCACCACGGTCGGCTTCGGCGCGGGCGACGGCTTCGCGTCAGGGGCCGGCGTCGCGGTGGTTCGCGAGGCGACGGTCGGCCTGGGGGCCGGCGCGGCGTCCTCGGGCAGGTACCGGACGGTACCCACCCGGACGGGGGCGGGGGTCGCGTCCTTGGCGGCGGGAGTGGTGCTCTCCGCGGGCGCCTTGGCGACGACCTGGAAGGGCATCAGGACCACGGCGCCGAGGGCGAACAGCGCACCCTTCAGCCACCGGCGGGGTTGCGTGGGGACGACGTCGACATGTTCCAGCATGCGGAGCCTCCTGTGCAGCGCGTGAAGGTGAGCCGACGCCCCGAGCGCCGCTGCGCTGCCTGGGGGCCGGGTGATGCCAAAGGCGATGAGCAATTCGCCGTAGTCCGCGGGCTCCGCGCCGGTGAGGCGCAGCGCCTCCGCGTCGCACGCCTCTTCCCGTGCGAGCGCGTACTCACGGGCCGCCTGGCGCGCGAGCGGGTGGAAGAAGAGGACTGTCTCCGCCAGCGCCGGCACCCAGCCCAGCCACAGGTCCCCGCGCCGCAGGTGCGCCACTTCATGCGCCAGCGCCATCCGCAGCGAGTCCTCCGGCAAATCACGCAGCGCCTTCGCGGGCAGCACGATGACCGGCGACACCAGCCCCGCGGCCAGCGGGCTCACCACCTCGTCCGACACGAGCAGCGTGGGCGGACGGCGCAGGCCCGCTTCATTCGCGAGGAACTCCGCCTCCTCCTCCAGCACCGGGTGACGCAAGGGCCGCGCGCGCTCCCGCATGCCCTGCACCTGACGCCACGCCAGCACGTGGCCCCGCACCTTCCACGCCACGCCCGCGCCCCACAGGACGAGCAGCGCCCACACTCCGCCCACCGTCCACGAATGCGCGCGGAGCGACGCCACCGCGCTCTTGAAGAACGAGGCGACCCGCGCCCCGGCCGAGGGGCCCTCCACGTAAGCCGGTGTCTGCCCTTGCGGCGACACCTGCATGAGCACGGCCGCATCGGGCGCCGTGAGCACCATGACCGTCCGCCCCGGCGTCTGGGATTGCGCGCCTTCCACGTGGACCGTCTGGGATTGCGCGGGCGTGGACTCCACGGGCAGCAGCGCCAGCGGCATGGGCTTGGGCCAGCCCAGCGTGAGCACGAACTTGAGCGCCACCAGCCACCAGAGGCCGGCGCGCAGGGCTGCGGGCAGGCGCGGCACCGTCCGGGCCAGCACCCAGACGGCCAGCGCGCACAGCGCCCCCTGCCACGAGGCGCGCCACACCGACTCCGACCACGACGACCACCACGGCGAGGTCATGAGAGTCATCACGGGGCTTACTCCTTCCGCTTCTGGCGCAGGCGCGCCACGACGTCCTGGAGCTGCTTCAGCTCTTCGTCGGACACGTCCTCCGTCTCCGACAGGTAGGTCACGAACGGCGACAGTGACCCGGAGAGCGTGCGCTGCACGAAGTTCCCTACGACGTCGCGCAGCAGCTCTTGCGTCGCCACCGGCGAGGCGTACTGGAACACCCCATCCACCTTCGAACGGGTCAGGTACCCCTTCAGCCGCAGCCGCTCCATCACCGTCAGGATGGTGGAGCGCGCCAGGCCCTGCGCCTCACCGAAGCGCTCGGCCACCTCGCCCACCGTCGCCGGACCGTGCTCGGCCACGTACCGCAGCACCGCCAGCTCCTGCTCTCCCACCGGCTTCTTCATGCGCCCTGCCCTTCGTGACGACAGCTGTAGTCAGAAAGCAAGGTACGCCTGACTACAGCCGTAGTCAAGCGGGTGTCTTCGGAGGGCATCAGGGATCTCCCGCAGGGACAGATACCCTTTAGTTTCCTAGGCTCCCCTCTCCCCCATGACGCACCCCACCGTCCCCTCCGGCCGGGTGCGTCAACGAAAGGCAGTCGAAGATGAAAGGCATTGGCCCCAAGCTGAGCCAGACGCAGTTCAAGGTCGGCAACAACTCCACGAAGGTGGGCGAGCAGGTGAAGTACGGCCCCACCGCGGACCTGACCCCGAAGCAGCAGCAGAAGCTCACCCAGCACTACGGCGAGCACGGCACGGCGAAGACTCCGCAGAACTCGCTGAACCGCCTGACCCAGTACAGCGATTCACACACCACGTACACGAAGGCGGCGAAGGCCTCCGGGCGTCCGCTGACGGAGCAGGAGGCGCTGGTCGCGGGGAGCGCGAAGAACAAGGCGCCGGCGTCCAGCATCAACCACGTCATCGCCTCCGGCACCGGCCAGAACGTCCTCAACCACGAGACGCTCCAGTTCAAGGAGGGCGTGAAGAACACGAACGCCGCCAAGGAGAAGCTGAGCACGGCCACCGACCCCGCGGACGTGGCCAAGGCCCAGAAGCAGCTGCGAAAGGGCCTGGCGCAGCAGGCCGCGGGCGTGGGCCGCATGCAGGGCTACTCGCGCGCCACGCTCGCCGAACGCAAGGGCGAGCTGACTCCGGCGCAGGTGCAGGGGAAGCGCAACGGCGCGCTCCAGAACACCCTCACCGCGATGCAGGGGCCTGATCAGGACACGCGCTTCGGCGCCTACAAGGACGTGCTGAAGGACACCTTCGACTCGCCGGGCAACCTGCGCCTGGGCAACCGGACGCAGAACACGAAGATCAGCACCGGCTTCGACACGCCGCTGGACGCGAAGGGCAAGCCCACGGAGCGCGCCGAGCGCCTCTTCCAGGCGCACCAGACCTTCGGCCCGGACCGGCTCCTCACCAAGGAGCGCCTCTTCACCCTGGATGACAAGGGCGAGGCCATGTCCAGCAGCAAGGAGACGGCGAAGGTCGGCGACAAGCGCAAGGCGGACGCCGCCGACACCGACCCCGGACCGTCCTCGTCGAAGAAGCGCAGGAAGGCCTGAGTCACCTGACCAGCACCTGAGCGCCCGCTCGCCCGGTCGCTCAGGTAAGGGTCGGGTAGCAGAGGACCGTGTGTGTCCTTGTCTCTGTCGGAAGGGCAACCAGATTTCTGGCAGCCGACTTCAAACCCGACACACACGGAGATTTCCCATGAAGCTCCCTCTGTTCGCGGCGATCGCCGCCCTGTCGCTGTACGGTTGCGCCAGCCACAACGCCACCACGCGCGAGGCCTCGTCACCGGAAGCCGGTGCCGTGGGCGGCTCGGGCAGCGCGGGCACCACGTCCGCCAACCCGGACACCACGGATGGCACCAGCGGGAGCATCGACCCCGCTGACACCTCACGCTCCACGGAGCTGCCCGGTGAGACGGGCAACGTGAGCGACCTGGAGAAGCGCGACCGCAAGGACGCGCCCACCGTCTACGACGGCGAGGCCACCGGCGGCTCCGGCGCCGCGCACGAAGCCGTGAAGACCGGCGACGGCCAGAAGTGGGACGTCCAGCAGAACACGCCCACCGACCTGGGCGACTCGCAGGTGCCCGCAGGCGCGGTGAACCAGAACCGCAACCCCAGTGAGAAGGGCAACCTGGGCACCGGCGGCTCCGGCGACCTGAGCACCGACGGCAAGAGCGACGTGAGCGAGGAGACCGAATCCGGCGCCCTCAACGGCGACGTGGACGCCCCCAGCACGGACAGCTCCAAGGTGGACACGGACGCCACGCCGGATCCCACGAACTAGTCATCGCGCCCCACGCGAGGGCGGATACCCGGGAAAGCCCGCTCGCGGGTCGTCCCGGGTATTCGTCTGTCCAGCCCGCGCCGCGCCAACTAGAGTGAGCACCAATGACTGGTGCTCCCTTCGTGGCCCTCATCGCCCTGCTTCACTCCCAGTCCTCCAGCATCGAGGAGGTCCCCAATGATCCGCAGCAGGAGACGTACTCCGCGCCGGAGTCCTCGGGGAGCTCGGGGGGTTCCTCGGAGGGCATCGGCTTCCGGGCGCTCCTGGAGGTGGGGCCGCTGAGCTTCCCGTCCGGGACGCGAGGCGGGGAGCAGGACCTGTTCGGCTACGCTTACCCGTCCCTGGGCGTGGATGGCGGCGAGGACTTCGCCTTCATGCTGGGCGCGCCGCTGCGCTTCCGGCTGCTGGACAATGAGCCGAAGCAGAAGGACGACGACTACGGCGCGTGGCTGCGGCGCGAGGACTGGGACGAGCGCAGCGACTACGGCCAGGTGGTGCGCCTGCTGCGCATTGGCGACGAGTCCGGCCGCTTCGGCCTGCGCGTGCAGCCGTTCCTGGAGGAGTCGCTGGGGCGCGGCTACCTGGTGAACCGCTACGACAACCAGCTCAACCCGAACTACCACCCGGCGGGCGGCACGCTGTCATTCACCGCGGGGCCCGCGCGCGTGCAGCTGCTGGCCAGCGACGTGCTCGCCGCGCGCGTGTTCTCCGGCGAGCTGCTGTTGGACATCGGCCGCATCGCCAGCGACAGCGAGGGGAACTTCGACCGGTACCTGGTGCGCGCCTCGGCGGCGCACGACTTCGGCGAGGCCGGCGGAGTGACGCCGGAGGCCACGGTGGCGTCGGTGGGCGGCGAGTTCGCCATGTACAAGGGCGAGCGGCTGCGCTCGTGGGCCCTGCTCGCCGGCGGCGCGCGGCTCAACGATGGCGCGCAGGACGTGGGTGGCATGCTGGGCGTCGCGTTCGAGGGCAACTTCAAGGGCACCCAGCTGAGCGTCACCGTGCAGGGGCGCCGGCAGGGCGGAGGCTTCCGCTTCGGCTACTTCGGCGCGGGCTACGAGCTGTCGCGCTTCTCCGCCGTGGGCCTCTCCGAGGAGCCCCAGGCCGACCAGCGCGTGCCCAAGGACTTCTCCGGCTACCTGGAGCTGTCCGTGGCGCGAGGCGACGGACCGGACTCTCCGGAGGTGGTGGCCAGCGGCGCCGTGGAGTACTCCGCCTTCGGCCGCGCGGACGGCGACCTGTCCCTGAGCTTCAGCACCCCGGGCGGAGAGTCGCGAGGCATCGCGCGACTGGTGGTGGTGGGCCTGGGCGACAAGCCCCGCTACTCGGTGGCGGCGGAGTTCCGCCAGCGAGTGCTGCCCGCCATGTACATCTGGGGCGCCGGCGCCACGGTGACCTTCCCGCAGCCGGACGGCACGCTGGTGCAAGGCGTGAGCGCGGGCGCGGGCGTGGGCGTGGACTTCGCCCGCCGCTAGTTCCCCACCGTCCCGCCCTCTTCCTGGGAGGGAGCGCAGGGCAGGATGGCGCTGTGCCGCCGCGCCGTCTCGCACGACTTGCCCACGAGCCACCGCGACAGCAGGCGCACGCCGGAGGCGAAGAGGCCGTCGTCGCCCTTGTGCAGTGCCTCGAAGAGGGACTCGTCCAGCACCGACTCCTCCGGGTCGATGAGGAACTCCTCCGGCTCCAGCGGCTTGAAGAGCGGGTTCTGGTCGAACACCGTCTCCAGCGGGTGCGGACGCAGCCGGTGCTGTCCCTCGTGGGCCAGCCCGTCCAACATCTCCACCAGGTGCGTCGCGTCCACCAGCGGGCGCAGCGCGGCCACGCCAGCCAGGCCGGCCTGCTCCGCCATCAGCGACACGCGCACGCGGCGGATGGCGCGCGACACGGCGTCGCCAGGCGCTTCCGCTTCCCAGCTCAGGTTGAGCTCCGAATCCAGCCCCAGGCTGCGGTTGGTCGTGTTCGCGGAGCCAATGGTCATGAAGGTGTCATCCACGATGAGCACCTTCGAGTGGATGTACGTGAAGACGTCCGAGCCGTCCTCGTCCTTCGCCGCCGAGCCGTACACCGCGAAGCCGTGGCCCGTTTCGGAGGCCACCTCGCGCAGCGCGCGCAACAGGCGCACCTGGGCCACGCCCATGGCGATCTGCTCGCGCAGCGCCTCCGGCTGACGGGGCAGCACCAGCATCACCTGGAGCCGGGGCCGTCCGGCCGCGCGCATGCGTTTGACGAGCGCGTCGTAGATGGCGCGTGAAGAGAAGTACTGGTTCTCGATGTAGATGAAGCGCTCGGCCGCGTCGATGGCGTCCACGTACAGCGCGCGGATCTCCTGCACCTCCGCTTGCGGAGGCAGCAGCGTCTTGCCGAAGGTGCGGCTGATGGCCACCGGGCCCGGAGGCGCGGGCATCGTCGCTTCGAAAGTCATGTCGTCGCGGCTCACGGGCTCCAGGTGGAGCTCGCCTCCGCCCGAGTGCGCCCAGCGCGCCTCGAACAGCTCCGCGAGCGGCTTCACCGCGGGGCCCGTCAGCACCGTCTGCACGTCGTGGTACGGCCCGTGCGGGTCGCGGCCGGAGTCGCAGCGCAGCGTCGAACGCGCGGGGTGGTCCCGGTCGTCCCAGCGGCAGTCACACACGTCCATGCCGCCGGTGAACGCCATCACGCCGTCGATGACGACGAGCTTCTGGTGATGAGCGCCGTAGAGCGGGCTGGAGGAATCGAAGCGGAAGCGCAGCCGCTCGTTCGTCGTCCAGTTGAACAGCAGGTTCTGCATCCACTCGCGCTCCATGGCGAGCAGCATGCTGAAGTCCCACGCGAGGATGTAGACGTGCAGCTCCGGGTTCTCCCGGCACATCTCATCCAACAGTGGCAGCAGCCGGACTTCTCCTCCCTTGGCCTCCTCCAGGTCCTCACCGCGCAGCAACGTCACATCGCTGTCGAACTGCCAACCGGTGATGACGATGGAGCGGCGGGCCTTCCGGATGGCCCTGTACAGCTCACGGTAGTAGTCCCGGGCGTCCACCAGCACGCCCGCGTCATGCGTATCCGTCCGCGTCCAGCAATTGCGTCCGGGGTTGAGAATGGGTTTCACGTCGTTCACCTGGCCCTGGAGTGGATCCCTGTTGTCGTCCGCGCCCGGCCGGCGGAAGCATCACCCCACGAACACAATGTGCTTTCCGGTCGCCAGCGTCATGTCGGTGGACGAGACCACCCTGGCCACCTTGCGAGCCTCGCCTCCCACGGTGTCGAAGGCCGCGGCGATCAGATCACCGAGCGTCACCTGCACGCGCTTCGCCTGCTTGCTGGCGCTGGACACGGCCTTCACCGTCTTCGCCTTCATCTGACGGGCCTTGCGCTGGATGGTCTGCTTCTGGGTCTTGGTCGCCATGGTCTTCGTTCTCCGAGGATGAAGTGTCTGCGTGATGTGCCGTACCGCCGTGCTGCCTTGCTGCCCCTGCCCCGTCC